>CAIRBY010000202.1 GCA_903876865.1 uncultured Acidobacteriia bacterium | reverse complement strand
CGCCATCAATTCGGGAATATCCTGCGCCTGCAGGCTCTTGATCTCCGCGTTGTCTTTGACGGTCTGCGCGCTGCGGCCCTTCGTGATGTTGATGAACTTGTCGCCCAGCAGGTTCGCCGCGCTGATGGCGGCCACCGAATCCACCGGAATCTGGCCCAGAAACTTCTCCTGCACCTTCATCTGGAATTCGACTGCTTTCTTGGGGTCGGTCGATTTCGTCAGTTCGATCGAGTCCAGCGACCCAACCGTGAACCCGTTCAGCCGGACCGGCGTGCCTTCGGCCATACCGCTGGCATCTTCCATGAAGGTGTGCAGCATCGCGGTCTTCTGGAAAATACCCCTCGAACTCGTGAGCAGGAAGATCAGCACGAACAGAATCAGGAACGCGGACAGCCCGACCACTCCGACCTTTAGCTGCGACCAACGTACTTTCTTGGGATCCGCCATGATCTAAATCCGCTGCTTCACGAACTTGCTGATGTAGGAATCGGTCGATGCCTCCAGGCTATCCTGGTCGCCTTCAAACACCGGGCGGCCTTCCTTCAGCACCATGAATGTAGTCCGCAATTTCTCTTTTTCCCCGCTCTGCGCCGGCTCCAACGCACCCTGCTTCGAATTGTAGCGAAAATTCGCAATCAGATTTCCGTCCTGATACCGGTGCGTGACCACCAGCGTGGTCGCCTGGCTGACATCGCGCTCCTTGATCAGCAGCGCCATGATCGTGTGAGCCGTGATCGGGTCGAGTCCGGCCGTGGGGGAATCGTACATTTGCAGCGGAGGTTCGGTCACTACCGCGCGGGCGATTGCCGCGCGCCGCCTCATGCCGCCGGAAAGCTCACTCGGAAACTTCTCCAGCGTCCCTGCCAGTTCCACAAATTCCAGCGCTTCCTTCACCCGGGGCAGCACCTCCGCACGAGGACACTGGATCGAGGGCTGGTTGAGCAGCGGATATGCCACGTTCTCTTCGATGTTCAGCGAGTCGAACAGTGCGCTCTCCTGAAACAGCATGCCGATCTTGCCCCGAATGTCGAAAAGCTGCTTCTCGCTCATGCGGGAAATATCCTTGCCGAACACGAAGACCTTCCCGCTCTCCGGCTTCGTCAGCCCCATCGCAACTTTCAGCAGCACCGTCTTCCCGCTGCCGGCCGCGCCCAGAATCACCCGCGAATCCCCTTCGAACGCTTCAAAAGACACATCGTGCAGGGCAACCTCGCCGTCGAATGCCACCGTGACGTTCTCAAACCGCAGCACCGAAGTCTTGTTCCGCTCCGGCATCAGGCGCCCCCGCTCACGAAGATCTTGGTGATCAACAAATCGACCACGAAAATCAGCACCGTCGCCCACACCACCGCCTGCGTCGTGGAGCGGCCCACCCCTTGTGTCCCGCCCGTGGTCCGCAACCCCTGGTAGCAGCCAACCAGTGAGATGATCACGCCGAAAATCAGCGGCTTCATCAGCCCCTGCGTCACGTCGTCCCACACCAGCGCCCGCCACACCGAACTCCAGTATTGCCGCGCCGGAAGATTCAGAAATACTTCGGCGATGACCCAGCCGCCGAACATACCCACGAAATCGGCGATCACGGTCAAGAGCGGAAGCATGAATGCGGTCGCCAGCAGGCGCGGCGTCACCAGCTTTTGCACCGGGTCCGTACCCAGCGCGCGCATCGCGTCAATCTGCTCGGTCACCTTCATCGAGCCCAGTTCGCTCGCGATACCGGAAGAGTTGCGGCCCGCCACCATCATGGCCGTCAGCACCGGTCCCAACTCGCGAACCAGCGTCAGCGAAACCAGCGTGCCCGTTCTGCCGACCTGTCCGTAATCGGCCAGCGCGCGCGACATCTGCAAGGCCATCACCGCGCCGCTGAAAAACCCGGTCATCACAACAATGGGTAGGCTGCCGACACCGATGGTGTCCATTTGCAGGATGATATCGTCGCCGTAATGAGGCCGGCGGAAGATATTGTTGAAGGCCCTGCCCGTCAGAACAAAGAACTCCTGAGCAGCAAGAACAGGCTCTTTCAGCAGATCCAGCAAGTAGGTTAGGTCCCCGCCTTCCGATGCTACCATAGAACCAGAAAAGCCACCGATGAAAGGACTTACCGACATTCCGGGGATTCGTGTGGGCCACGTATCGGACTACGAGGCACTCACCGGCTGCACCGCCATTTTGTGCGAGCAGGGCGCGGTCGGCGGCGTCGATATCCGCGGCAGCGCCAGCGGCACCCAGGAGATCGACACCCTCGCCCCCACCCACGCGAGCGATCAGGTGCACGCCATCCTGCTCGCCGGCGGCAGCGCCTTCGGCCTCGAAGCCGCGTCCGGCGTCCGCCGCTATCTCGCCTCGCGCAAAATAGGCTACGCCTTCTTCGGTCAGCACGTGCCCATCGTCCCTGCCGCCATCCTCTTCGACCTCGCCATCGGTAAGCCCAACGTGCATCCCAACGCCGCCATGGGCGAAGCCGCCGCCGCGGCAGCCACAACGGACGCCGTCAAGGAAGGCTGCGTCGGCGCTGGCACCGGCGCCACCCTCGGCAAACTCCTCGGCACCGCCCGCGCCATGAAGGGCGGTATGGGCACGTATACGGTCACGCTGCCCGGCGGCGTACTCGTCTCCGCTCTGGTAGCCGTCAACGCCCTCGGCGATGTGCGCGACCCCGCCACCGGAACCCCCGTCGCCGGCTTGCGCGCCAGCGCCGGCAGCCGCGAACTCGGCGATACCGAGCGGGAAATGAAGCGCGGTGCCCTCATCGGCGATGCCAGCGCCCCCCGCAATACCACGCTCGCCGTCGTCGCCACCAACGCCAGATTGAACAAGGTGCAGGCCAACAAACTGGCCCAGTTCGCGTCGCTCGGCATGGCGCGCACAATTTATCCCGTCAATACCATGGCGGATGGCGACGTCGCCTTTGCGCTCTCTCTCGGCGCCTTGACCTGCGACATCAACATCCTGGGAGTGGCAGCCGCCGAGGCTCTCGCACAAGCGATCCTCCGCGCCGTCAAACTGGCCCGCACCCTGGGCGGAGTTCCCGGACTCGCCGGCTGAGCGATCCGCCTCAACCTGCTCCGCGCCGCCCGTGCAGTACGATAGTCCATAACGATGACGTCGGTGATTCCCAGCGCAGCCGTACCGATCGGCCCCCGCGATCCATCCGAACGGGCGCTCTCTCATGGCGCGTAAGCGCACCGCCGCCGCGCTCGCCGGCGCCGCGGGGCTACTCGTCGGGATCGCTGTCGCGTCGCGCTCGTACCTCTCGCAGCCCAGGCCCGGCCACGTCACCGACGAGGCGGCGCCATCCGAACGCGCGAACTTCCCCGCGCCCGTCGAGGACTATTTTCACGGCATGGATGGCGGGCTCAATTTGGGCCTCGACGAAGTGCGCGGCCGCAATGTCTGGATGCTCTGGAGCGCCGGCAACGATCGCCTCTGGGACTGGCTCGCCCGCGAATCGGGCGGCGAGTTCGATCTGTTGAAGATCGTCAGCTCCTACAATCCCGCGAAGGACCGAAGCGTAGTCGAATCCCGCCGCGGCACGTTGGCCGCGCAGTATCCCTTCCGCCGCGCCAACCGCCTGGAGACTCTAGGTCTTCTCAACGAGCCGTGTTTCGATCAGCCGGCCGGTCCCGATCCCCGCCGCCACGGTTTGTGGCTGGATTCGCGCCAGTTGGGCTGCCGGCCCGATCCCTTTTCGAGCGACGCACAGTATCCCGGCGTGGCCGTGGGCGCGCGCGGGCGCAGCCTCCCGCTGGGCAGCCTCTACGGCGAAGCCACCGGCGTGGTGGGCCTGCGCCTGTTTCCCAATCCCGAATTCCAAGCCGAAGCCGCGGCGCAATGGGATCCGGTCCGCTACTACACCGACCCCTCTTATTACCTCTCGCGGAATCTCGTGCGTCCCTACCGCGTGGGCGTCACGTGCGCCTTCTGTCATGCCGGCTTCAACCCCGCGAAGCCGCCCGCGGACCGCGCCGATCCGCTCTGGGAGAACCTCAGCGCCACCGCCGGCGCGCAGTATCTGCGCATGGATCGCGTCGCGCTGTGGCGCGCCGACCCCTCCCGGTTCCTCTGGCAGTTGCTCCACGCGGCCAGGCCCGGTGCGATGGACCCTTCGCTGCTCGCGACCGATCACATCAACAATCCGCGCGCCATCGGCGGCCTCTTTCAGGTGGCCGCGCGCATGCAGGTGGCGCGTCAATGGGGAAGGGAAAAGCTCGCCGGCGCCGCGCTCGAAAACCGCCAGATGAGCACCTACGTTGCCGGCGGACCGCTGGCCGCCTTCTTTGAAGAGCCCGCCACGGTCTGGACTCCGCGGCTCGGCGCCAATGCCATGGAATCCGCCGGCATCCTCGCCGCCGTGAACCGCGCATTCCTGGAAACGGGCGTCTTCAGCGAGGAGTGGCTGCTCCACTTCCAGCCTCTCTTCGCCGGCCGGCCGGACGTCCCCGTCGACCTGCCCGCGTTGCGCAAAAACTCCGCGTATTGGCGCGCCACCGAGCAACTCACGCCCGACGTAGTCCGCTTCCTCATGCGCATCACCGCGCCGCCGCGTCTGGAAGATGCGCCCGGCGAGCAGGCTGCTGTGCTGCGCGGCAAGAGCGTCTTCGCGGAGCGTTGCGCCAGTTGCCACTCCAGCAAGTTCCCGGTTCCTCCGCCCGCTGCGGACCCCGGCAATTGCACCGGAGACGCCGCCGCCTGCTGGACCCGCTACCAGGCCTGGACCCGCACTCCGGAATTCCGCGGACAGATGTTGCAACTGGTGTTGGCCCAGGATTTTCTCGAAGGGAACTCGCTCTCCACCGACCTGCGCGTGCCTCTGCCAGTAGTCGGCAGCAACGCCTGTACCGCGCTCTCCCCGGTTGGCACGGCAGCAGGCTTGTGGGATGCCTTCACTTCGCAGAGCTACAAGCTTCTGCCCTCGGCCGGGACCATCACCTACTACCACCCCGTGACCGGAGAGAAACGCGAACTCCCGCTGCCCGCCGGCGGCCGGGGATACCTCCGGCCACCTTCGCTGGTTGGCCTCTGGGCTTCGGCCCCCTACCTCGGGAATAACTCACTGGGTCCGTTCACAGCCGACCCGGGCAGGGAAGCGCGCTTGGCGGCCTTCCGCGATGGGATCGAGCAGTTACTCTGGCCCGAGCGCAGGGAGCGCGATGCCCTGCTCGGAGAACGCATCCCCGGGCGCATCGACCGCACCACGGCGTCGAGCACGTTGACCCTCCCCGCTCGCCTGCTTCCCCCTGAATGGAAGCGCCTGCTGGAAGCGCCGCTGAGTTTCCTCCCCGGATTCTCCGCGCCGGAACGCATCGATCTCGGCCCAATTCCGGCGGGGACTCCCGTGAGCCTGCTGGCCAATCTCAATCTGCTCTCCCCGAAGGCGCTGCCGCTCTTGCTGCGAATCAAAAAAGAACTCAGGCACGAGCCGGATTTCGCTCAATTCGTGACCCCGCTATTTGAACTCAGCACCTGCCCCGATTACATCGTGAACCGCGGCCACTACTTCGGCGCGGGGCTGGACGGAGAGTCCCCTCTGACCGACGCCCAAAAGCGCGACCTGATCGAGTTCCTCAAAACGATGTGAGTAGGACAGGTGATCGCCTCTCGTCACCT
>CAIRBY010000201.1 GCA_903876865.1 uncultured Acidobacteriia bacterium | reverse complement strand
ACGCTCGCGAAAGCCATTTTGAATACTCGCGTGTTGTCCATGGACTCGTTGCTCCTCGAAGTTCGGCCTACCCCCGCCTGATGTCTTCCATTTTACTCATCGTTTCTTCCCCCCGACGAAGGGGTTCGCGGCTGCCTGCTTCATCCACGAGGCTACCTGGTGCTCGTCGAGATCGTCCACCGCTGCCAGATCTACGCCTCGTGTGGACTTGCCCATCCCAATCGGCGTCACAGGCGGTTCAGGCTGCAGCTCCGTGCCGCGTATGAACATCAGTTTCACGTGACCGGCGAAAGCGCCGGACGAGAAACACCAGCCTCCGCCCACACCGTAGTACGCCATCCCCCACTTCACGGCACGCTGGAGGTCCGGCAACGTATTGGCGGCTAGAGCATCGACACGCTCGGCGATACTGCGCTGCGGCTGCGGCAAGCTCGCGATATAGGCGAACACGGGCTCGTCGCCTTCCGCGGCCTTCGCGGCGCTTGCCTTGCCGGTCATGGCGACCAGCAGCTTCGCGCCGGTTTGGCCTTGGGCATCAGGCTTGAGGCGAGGCTTTCTCAAGATCACACCAAGGTGACGAGAAGTGTGTCCAACTGCTCGAACTGCTCGCCTGCCCCGCTTGTGCTTCCAGACGCGATTGCGTCGTCGAGGGCTTGCGTTGAGGGATAGAGTTCGTGCAGGACCAGTAGCGTCTGGTCGCCCTTTTCCTCGAAGGTCACGGTGGAAACGGCGCCATCGGCGCTTTCCTCATTCGTCCAGACGATGCGCGAGCCGGGCGCCACGTCGATATACCTCCCGAAGAACGCCATAGGCTGCTCAAAGGCAGCGTGGCTGAACACGAAACGGTACATGCCCCCTGTACGAGCATCGGCCTCGCACGAAACGAAAGCCATTCCACACGACTCCGGCACCCACCACCGCTTGAGCAACTCCGGCGTGGTCCAGGCCTCGAACACGATGTGCGCAGGGCCGTGGAAGGTTCGCGTAACGACTAGCTCACGCTCAGACTTTCGTTCTACCGTCGTGGGGTTCTTCATTGGGGGCTCACTTTCTCTTTTCTTGTCCATCGACTCTTTCCTCCAGCTTCATTGACTTAACGATCTTGTCCAACTCGTCGAAGCGTGCGTCCCAGAGCTGGCGGTACCTCTCAATCCATGCCGCCTCTTCCGCCAGGCGGCGTAGCCCGAGCTTGCAGGTACGCACGCGCCCGACCTTTTCCGTGGTGACAAGCCCCGCATGCTCCAGGACACCGACGTGCTTCTTCATGCCAGTGAGGGTCATATGGAACCTCTCGGCAAGATCCGTTATCGAAGCGTCCGCACACCCGAGCCGCTCCAGAATGCCGCGTCGGGTGGCGTCAGAGAGCGCGCCGAACGAAGCATCCAGATGGGCCCGTTGATACTGAACCATTGAGTTCAGTATACAATACGGATCGGCGGCATGCAAATGGATGTCGAGCGCGAGTTGCGTCGGCCCAGCCACCTTCCCTCCAGGCGCTTCTTCCTGAGCGGCGTGAGCGGCGAAGTGAATGAGCGATGTGCGGATTCTCTGCCCGGTCGAGAGACGGGACAGCCACGGAACGAAATAGCCGTTGTGTTTACCACGCCGGCGCTCTGCCCGCATCGTCGGTTCATACGCCTGGCATTTGCTCCCCGCACCGCCCTCGCCTGCTCCGACCGTACTACCCGCCCCTACCAGCCCCATTCCCACACCGTCCGTTATATACTGAACCAAACTTCAAACTGGCGCGGGGTGCGCCTGAAGCTCTGGGTATGGATGCGAATCAGATCATCGTAGGCGCTCTGCGCTGCCTTCCTGCGAGGCGGCGGCCATGAGCAACACGCCCGCCGACCGCCGCTCCGTCCACGCCCTGCTTGCTGAAGCTCTCGCACTGGGATGGGAAGAGCGCGCCGCGTTCCTGGACCGGGCCTGCGCCGGTGACCCGCAACTCCGCCAGGAACTCGACCAGTTGCTCCGCACCCACGAGGAGACGCCCACCGCCACCCTGCTCGCCGGCGCGCAGTCGCCGCCGCCCACGCGCACGCTAGCCGATGGCGAACTCATCAGCGGCCGCTTCCGCATCCTCCGCTTCGTCGGCTGGGGCGGCATGGGCGAGGTCTATCAGGCCGCCGATCTCGAACTCGGCGGCGAGGTCGCGCTCAAGACCCTGCGCCCCGACCTGCTCTCTGACCCCACCTTCCTCGAACGCTTCCGCCGCGAAGTCCAGCTTGCCCGCCAGGTCACGCACCCCAACGTCTGCCGTATCTTCGACCTGGGCCGCCATCAATGCGAGGGCAAGGAAGTCGTCTTCCTGACCATGGAGTTTCTCGCCGGAGATACACTCTTCACTGCGCTCCGCCGCACCGGCCGCCTTCCCGCCGAGGCCGCCTTCCCGCTGGCCCGCCAGATCGCCGAAGGCCTCGCCGCGCTGCACGCCGCCAACATCGTCCACCGCGATCTCAAGCCCGGCAACATCATGATCGTGCAGCCCGCCGGCAGCCTCGCCCCGCGCGCCGTGATCACGGATTTCGGTCTTGCCCGGGCTTTGGAAACCGAGGCCTCCGAAGCCGCCCTCACCCTCAGCCGCACCGGCGCCGCCATCGGCACCCCGGAGTACATGGCGCCAGAGCAGATGCTCGGCAAGCCCGTCACTCCCGCCGTCGATATCTACGCCTTCGGCCTGATCCTCTATGAAATGGTGGCCGGCCGCAGAGCCTTCCCCGGCGGACCGGGTGGGAACGCGCTCGATCGCCTCCACCAGATGCCGGCCTCGCCCCGCCAGTTGGCGCCGGACCTGAACCCGAAGTGGGAGACTGTAATCCTCGGCTGCCTCGCCACCGCGCCGGAAGAGCGGCCCGTCACCGCGACCGATGTCCTCGCGGGCTTGCAGGGCGCGCTGCCCCCTTCGCCCGCCGAACTCGTCCGCCGCCGCACTCGCCGTCGCACCCGCCGCACCCTGCTCGCGGGCGCCATCGTCCTCATCCTCGCCACCGGTTTCGCCCTCTGGCGCTACGCCTTCGCCCCGCCCGCGCCGCAGCATGTCGCCGTCCTCAACTTCAATGTCCCCGATGGCGACCCGAGCCTGCGCGTCTTTGCCGATGGT
>CAIRBY010000200.1 GCA_903876865.1 uncultured Acidobacteriia bacterium | reverse complement strand
GGGTAGCGAATCATACCCGCAATCTGCTGCCGGTCATCCGCCTTCACCAGTGCCTGCAGAGTCGCCAGGAACCTCCTTGCTTTCGGCGCGAGTTCCGGCAAATTATCCTCAACCGTACTCCCGCCGCAGGCTCCCATTCCCTGGCCTTGTGCACGCCCTGGCAGAGGGGACCACGCAAAGAGAAGCAGGACGAAGGCAAACACGAGTCGATTCACAACCTGAGCATATCCCAAGAAAGCCGGCCGAAGGCTCGCCTCTACTTCGTCTCCGTCTTGATCGCGTAGTAGCCTTTACGCGCCTGCGCCTTCATGTCCTTATTCGCCACCCGCACTTCCAGGTGGCGGTAGGAGCCATCCTTCACATCGTTGAGCGGCGTGTACCCGATCGAGTACTGGCTGCGCATCTCGTCCTGCAGTTCCTTAAAGACTTCGTCCAGCGAGTGCTTGCGGTCCACTTTGTAGACGTGCCCGCCGGTCTCGTCGCTCATCTTGCGCAATTCGCCTTCGCCGCCGCCCCCGGCGCCGAACGGTCCGTATGCCCGCGGGTCGGAGTAGTCGATGCTATAAATCACCGCGTCTGATTTTTGCGCCGCTTCGATCGCCTGATTGCGCGTCAACCGGCTTCCCTGATCCACGCCGTCCGTGATCACCACGATCACCTTGCGCCCCACCTCGCCCTTCAACTTCTCATTCGCCGCCAGGTAGATCGCATCGTACAGCACCGTCCCGCGCGGTCCGCCCATGGTCGGCACGGGACCAGGATGAATCCCTCCCACGCCGCTCGATACGCGCAACTGATTCAGCCCTTCCGTCAGCAGCCGTGCCGACCCGGTGTAATCCTGGAGCAGTTCGGACTCTTCCCCGAAGCTGATCAGAAACGCCAGATCCTTCTTGCGCAGCACATCGCGGAAGAATTGCGAGGCCGCGCTGCGTTCGATATCGATCAGGTTGCGCTGGCTGCCGCTCACATCCACCAGCAGGCCGATCGTCAGCGGCAGATCGGTCTCGCGCGCGAAGTATTTGATCGGCTGGGGCTTGCCGTCCTCCAGAATCGTGAAATCCGCCTTTTCCAGATTCGGCACCAAGCCGCCGCGCTTATCGCGCACGCTGGCCAGGATGCTCACCACATCCACATCCACTTTCAGCGTGGTGATCTGGTCCTGCGCCAGCAGCAGGCCGGCCGCGGCAACTGCGGCAAGGGTCGAAACTGTTAGTATTCTCATCCCGGTACAATGTGTAGGACGCGCTCGAAGACTGAAGTGTTTCATGATGAAGAAGGCCATCCGCCACCTCCGAACCAGCGACCCGGTGCTGAATGGCATCATCCAACGGGTTGGAAATTATGGTATCCAATTTCGCGAGCCCGATTTTGAAACGCTCGTTCACTCCATCGTGTATCAACAGCTCAGCGGACGCGTCGCCAGCGTGATCTTCGGCCGGCTCGCCGCCGCGGTGCAGAGCCCGATGACGCCGGAAGGGATCCTCAAACTGCGCCCCGCGCGCATGCGCAAGCTGGGACTTTCAACCCAGAAAACCGCCTACATCCGCGACCTCGCGCGCCACACCCGCGATGGCAAGGTGGTCTTCGAGGAGTTGCCCGCGCTACCCGATGAAGAGGTGATTGTGCGGCTCACGCAGATCAAGGGCATCGGCGTCTGGACCGCGCAGATGTTCCTGATATTCGCTCTGCGAAGGACCAACGTGCTCCCGACCGGCGATCTCGGCATACGCAACGCCATGCAGAAGGCCTTCCAACTGGAAGCACCGCCCACCCCGGACCAGATGCAGAAGCTGGCCGCGTCCTGGCACCCCTACTGCTCCGTCGCCACCTGGTATCTCTGGCGCAGCCTGGAAGTCTAGGATGCCGGCGGATTCGTTGAAACACGCGCTTCGTGTCTTCACCCGCAGCCCTGGTTTCAGCGCCGTCACCATCCTCATCCTCGCCCTCGGACTGGGCGCCAACACGGCCATCTTCACGCTTCTCGACGCCCTGCTTTTCCGCCCGCTTCCCGTTTCACATCCCGAGCGGCTGATCCAACTCTCCGGCCTCTACCGCAACGGCAACAAGGTCCCCTTTTCTTACCCGATGTTCGAGGAATTATCGCGCCGTCAGCAAGTCTTCACAGATCTCGCCGGCTGGAGCGGCGTGCTCGAATTCAATCTCGAGTTCCGCGGCGCCCTCTTCCCCGGTGGCGTACGCTCCGTGACGCCCAATTACTTTTCGACGCTCGGCATCGCACCCCAACTCGGCACGCTGCTCTCCGCGGAACACGCCCAAACCCAATCCGCCGTGATCAGCGACCAGTTCTGGGAGCGCCACTTTGCCCGCGACCCGGCCGCGCTCGGCGGCACCCTGCGCATTGAAGGCCGCCCCTACACCATCATCGGGATCACGCCCCGTTGGTTCGCCGGCATCACCCTGGGCGAATCGCCGGACGTGACCATCCCCGCCGCCGCTCCGACCGTCAGCCTGGATAGCCGCGCCCTGCTGTGGGTCTTCACCACCGGGCGTCTCAACCCGTCCCTCACGCTGCCGCAGGCGCGCGCGCAGCTACTCTCCTTCTGGCCGGACCTTCTCACCGCGACCGTCCCCACCCAGAGCCAGGGCCCACGCCGCCAGTCCTTCCTCGCCATGGGTTTGAACCTGGATTCCGCCACCACAGGCATCAACGTGGCGTTGCGCAATCAGTTCGTCCAACCGCTCACGTTGCTGTTCGCGATCAGCGGACTCATTCTGCTGATCGTGTGCGTGAGCCTCGCCAATCTCACCCTTGCCCGCTCCACCTCGCGGGCCTATGAACTCAGCACCCGCATGGCGCTTGGCGCCAGTCGCGCCAGCCTGATCCGCCAGTCGCTGCTCGAAAGCACGCTCCTCTCGCTCGCCGGAGCACCGTTGGGCCTCACCTTCGCCGCCTGGGGCAGCCGACTCCTCATCGCGCTGATGTCTAACGCGACCCGCTTCCCCCTGGCACTAGACCTCCGCCCGGATTGGCGCGTGCTCGCCTTCAGTTCCGCCGCCGCCCTGCTCACCGCCCTGCTGATCGCGCTCGCCCCCGCCTGGCAACTCACCCGCACCGATCCCGCAGTGGTGCTGCGCGGCAGCCCACGCACACTCGGCCACGGGACCGGTACGCTCGGCAAGGCGCTGATCGTGGCCCAGATCTCCCTCTCCCTCATCCTGCTGCAGGGAGCCGGACTCTTCCTGCGCTCGCTCGACGCATTACGTTCCATCGACCCTGGTTTCCGCAAGGCGGACGTGCTCGAATTCAGCCTCGCCGCGCAGCCCGGCGCGGAGAAGACAACGGATTTCGAAGCCTACCGCGATCAGTTGCACTCCCGCATCCTGGCGCTTCCGGGAGTGCTCTCGGCCGGCTTCGCCAGCGTCCCCGTCCCCGCCGGAGATCGAGGCTGGAAAGAGAGCCTCTCTGCCCCGGGTTGGAATACCAACCCGTCCGGGACCCTCACCGCGACCCTGGTCTACGTCTCGCCCGGCTTCTTCCAGACGCTCGGAATCCCGCTCGTCTCCGGCCGCAATTTCGATGCGACCGATGACGAGCGTCGCCCCGATGTCGCCATTGCCGATTCGGCCCTCGCCCGCCACCTGCCGGATGGACCCATCGCCTTCGGCGTGCAGCCGGAGTTTCAGAAGCTGCAAGTGGTGGGCGTGGCGCGCGAGGCGCGACTGATCGATCTGCGCGCCGCCCACGCGCCGGTGCTCTATGTGCCCGCCCGGCAGCACCCAGGATCGACCCAGCGCGGCAGGCTCTTCGTACGCGCAAAACATCCGGAAGCCATGGCTAGAACGATCGACCGCGAGATCCGCAACCTGGGTCGGGAATACGCCACCACCTGGAATTCGCTCGCCGATGCTAGCGATCAGGCGCTGGCATCTGAACGCGCCACCGCCCTGCTCGCCACATTCTTCGCCGCCGTGGCCCTGCTGCTCGCCGGACTCGGCGTCTTCGGCCTCATGTCCTACAACTTGGGCCGCCGCACCCGCGAGATAGGCATCCGCCTGGCCCTGGGCGGTCAGCCCGCCGCCATCCGCCGCCTCATCTTGCGCGAAACCCTGCTGCTCGCACTTGCTGGAATCGCCGTTGGCGTACCCTGCGCGATCGCGGTCACCGGCCTTGCCGCCCACCTGCTCTTCGGCCCCGCGCCCACCGACCCGGTCACGCTCGCCGCGGCGTGCCTGATCCTCTTCACTGTGGCCGCGCTCGCCGGCTACTTCCCCGCCCGCCGCGCCATGGCTATGGACTCGCTCCGCGCCTTGCACTACGAATAGACACCGACTACGCTACGCGCCGCACGCGTCCGCCCAACACCAGCAGCACCGTTGTACCCAAGATCGGCAACAGACCAGCGGCGATCAGCACGGGCGTGTAGGAGAAGTGATCCACCACGAAGCCCGTGAAGAGCGTGAATAAGATTGCGCCGATACCCGCGCCCATCCCGCCCATACCCGCCACACTGCCCACAGCATTCTCGGCGAAGTAATCGCTCGGCAGCGTCTGCACATTGTTGATCCACGCCTGAAAACCGAACAGCACCACGCCAATCGCCATTAACGCCGCCCATGCCGTATTTGCCGCCGCGGCGCCTAATCCGCAGCACATGCACAGCGTGCCCATCAGGATCACGGATTTGCGCGCGCGATCGACGCTCCATCCCCGCGAGATCAGGTGCCCCGACATCCATCCGCCGAACAGGCTGCCCGCATCCGCAGCCACGTACGGAGCCCATGCGAACATGCCGATCTCTTTCAAGCTGAAGCCGTGAACTTTGTAGAGGTAAAGAGGCAGCCACGTGATGTAGAGCCACCAGACCGGGTCGCAGAAGAAACGCGCCAGCACAATCGCCCATGTCTGCCGGTAGCGCAGCAGCGCGCCCCAACCCAGCGCCGGACCCTTGGCATCGCGACCGGCGCCGATCAACGCCAATTCCTCCGCCGTGATTCGCGGATGCTCCGCGGGACTGTAGTAGAACCATAGCCACAAGCCCAGCCAGACGAAGCCCAGGGAACCCACCGCCAGGAACGTGGCCTGCCATCCATAGCGCAGGTTTAAACCGATGATCAAGGGCGGCGCCACCACCGAACCGATCGACGTGCCGCTATTGAAGATCGCCATGCCAAAGGCGCGCTGCCGCACCGGGAACCACTCCGCGATCACCTTCGCCGCGCCCGGCCAGTTGCCCGCTTCGCCCAGCCCCAGCAGGAAACGGAAGCACTCCAGGCTGAACAGCCCCGTGGCGAGCGCGTGCAACATGCTGGCCGTGCTCCACACCACAATCGAAATGCTGAAGCCGCGGCGGTTGCCCACGCGGTCGTAGAGCCGTCCCGAAAGCGCCTGGCTCAGCGTGTAGGCAACGAGGAACGCATTCGTGATCCCCGCGAATTGCAAGTTGCTCAGATGCAGTTGTTCGGTGATCACCGGCGCCAGAACAGAGATGGTCAACCGGTTGACGAAGTTGATCAGCGTGGCCAGAAAAATCAGCCCGGCAATCCACCAGCGCAGTCCTGCAATTCCTTGAGGTTTCAACCTGCGCTTACTGTAACATCCCTTGTGCGATCCCCTGTGCAGAGCGTTACCGGTGCAATCGGGCGCTTACTGAATCATCTCGCGGCCCACTGCCAGGTTCAGTTGTCCCGCCGCAGTCAGATAGGCTGCGATCAGATTCAGATAAGCCACTTCGGTGGCCCGATAATCGCGCTGCGCATCCAGATAATCCACCAGCGCCGCCTGCCCGCGCAAATACGAAAAGGACATGGTGTCGCGGATTCGCGTCGCTGTCTTGAGGTAGCCGTCTTCGCCCTGATACGGCTTCAACAGATTCACCGCGCTCACCAGCGTCACATATGCCGAATCCACGTCGCTGAACACCTGCGCCTCGGCAGCTTCTTTCTGCCGCTCCGCATGGCTGATATCGATCTGCGTGCGCGCCTTCTCCCCCTGATTGCGATCGAAGATCCGCAGCGGGATATTGACGCTGAGCCCCATATACAGCGGGACCGGCGGATTGCGCGCAAAGTCCACGCCGAAGGTAGGGTCTACCGAACCGTTCGCCACGGCCAATTTGTGATCCGTCTGCGCCTTTTCAATCGCCTGAATGGCGGCCTTCAAATCCGGACGCGCGGCCAACGCGACCGTGTGGAACTCTTCGAGCGGCAGCACCTGCTCCTTGAACGCGAACGAGCCCGTGACATCGAATTTATCCACCGGCGTCTGATCGTTCAGCATCATCCGCATGGTGATTTTGGCCGTGCGGGCATTGACCAGCGCGTTCTGATAATCGCTCTCATACTGCACGCGCTGCAACTGCATCCGGTCCAGATCCACACGCGCGATATCGCCGGACTGGAAACGGCTGCGGAAGATTCCGAGTTCCTTGTTGAAATAGTCCAGGTTCGCTTGCGCCTGCACCAGCAACTGCTTGGCCTGCAGCGTCTGCACGAATGCGCTCCGTAGCGTGAAGAGCATGGTGCGCTCCAGATCCAACTGCTGTGACTCCGCGATCGCCGTGCCTTTCTGCGCGCTGTCCAGCCGCAGTTCCCGCTTGTGCTGCCGCTCGTGCAGATAGTCGAAGCTGACGAAGGGTAACAGCGAACCCAGCGGGCGGTAGGGGTTACCGGAGAACGGCTCGAACTGATCCACGCTAAACGTCATGGAAGGGTTGGGTTTGAGATATGCGGTGATTTCCGAGGCCTTGGATTCGGAGATAGTCAACTGTCCGGCGCGCAACGTGGGGTTCGCGGTTTCAAAGCGGGCTTTGACCTGCTCCCAGGTGAGTGGAGTCTGCGCCAAACCAGGCACCGCGAAATAGGCAGCGGCCACAATCGGGGCAATGAAACGTATTCTCATCGAACATTCCTCATCTGCATCAAACCTGTCTGCATCAAACCTGTCTGCATCAAACCTGCAAAGTATCGCCGTCGCGCGCAGCCAGCGAGTAGAGCACCGGGGAAAGGAAGATCGAAAGCAGCAGGCGCGAAGCCAGTCCGGCTACAATCACGATCGCAAACGGCTTCTGCGAGTCGCTGCCAATCCCCGTGGACATCGCCGCCGGCAGCAGCCCGAAACAGGCCACCAACGCCGTCATCATGATCGGCCGCAGCCGCAACAGCGACGCTTCGAGCGTCGCCGTGCGAATGTCCATGCCTTCCAGACGCAGTTTATTGATAAACGAATAGAGAATCACGCTGGTCTGGACCGCCACCCCCATCAGCGCCACGAAGCCCAGCATCGAAGAGACGCTGAAGTTTGTATGCGTCAGGTAGAGCGCGAGCAATCCGCCCACCGGTTCGGTGATCAGCACGCTGAAAAAGATGATGACCGGGAACTTCAAATTTCCGTAGAGGAAGAAGAGGATCATCAGGATCAGGAGCACCGTCATCGGCAGAATGACCTTCATCTGCTCCTGGCTGGCCAGATACTCCTTGTATTCGCCGCCCCAGTCGAACTTGTAGCCGGTCGGCAATTTCACCGCCGCATCCACCTTGCGCCGGGCCTCGCCCACCGCGCTCGCCAGATCCCGCCCCTCCACGCTGAACTGCACGCCGATATAGCGCGAGTTGGCTTCGTGATAGATGAACGAAGCACCGTTTTCCACCTTGATCTCGCAGAACTGGCTGAGCGGCAGGTACTGGCCATCCGGCGTCGCGATCAGCAGGTTCTTGATCGAGTTCTCGTCGCTGCGGTAAGGCTCCTGCATGCGCACCACCAGGTCGAACTTGCGCTCACCCTGAATCACCTGCGTGACCGCTTCCCCACCCAGCGCCGTGTCCACCATGGTATTCACATCGCTCACGTTCAACCCGTACCGCGCGAGTTTGGCCCGGTCCGGCGTGATCGTCAGGCTGGGTTGTCCCAATTCCCGCACCACCGTGATCTCCGTGATGCCCGGGATCTTCTTGAGGATGTCCTTCACTGCCGTCGCCTTGTCTTCCAGCACGGTGAGATCCTGCCCGAAGATCTTAACCGCGAGCGCGCTCTTCAGGCCTGTCTCGGCTTCATCCACCGCATCTTCGGCGGGTTGGGTGTAATTGAAGATCACACCGGGGAAGGCTTCCAGTTTCTTCTGCACCGCCTCGATCAACTGCGGCTTGGTGCGCAGCGCTCCGGTCCACGCTTTGTCGGAATAGGGTTTCAATCCCACGAAGAACTCATTGTTGAAGAAACCCGTGGGATCGGTGCCATCGTCGGGACGCCCGAGTTCATTGGCCACCGTGGTCACCTGCGGGAAACTGAGCAGGATGTTGCGAATCTGCGGCGAGAGCTTGGACGCCTCCTCGAAAGAGATAGTGTACGGAGTGGTCGCGCGCACCCACAATGCACCCTCGTCCAGGTGCGGCATGAACTCGCCTCCGATGAAGGGAATCAGCAGCAGCGAACTGCAGAAGATCGCGAAGATCAGCCCCACCGTCAACATGCGGTTGCGCAGGCACCAGCCGAGCATGCGGCCATAGCCATCGCGCACCCATTCATAGAACACCAATCGGGGTTCGTGGACCTGCTTGCGCAGAAGGTACGAACACAACACCGGCAACAGCGTCAGCGCGCACAGTAGCGACCCCAACAGCGCGAAGGACATGGTGTCGGCCATCGGCTGAAAGAGCCTCCCCGAAGGTCCCGTGAGCACATAAATCGGCAGGTAACCCGCGATGATCACCGCGATCGCATAAAAGATCGGCCGCTCCACATCGTGCGCCGCCGCCCGGATTACGTCCACCGCATTGAAATTGTGCTCGCCATGCCGCGCCGAAAGTTCGCGGAAGATATTCTCCACCATCACCACCGCGCCATCCACGATGATGCCGAAATCGATCGCGCCGATCGATAGCAGATTGGCCGGAATATGCCGCCAGTCCAGACAGATGAAAGAGAACATCAGGGCGAAGGGAATCGTGATCGCGACAATCAGCGCGGTCCGCACGCTGAAAAGAAAGACGCCCAGAATCACCAGCACCAGCAGCATGCCGCGCAGCAGATTCTCTTCCACCGTCTTCGTGGTTTCTTCGATCAGGCCCTGGCGATCGTAATACGGCACCACCTTTACATCCGGCGGCAGCACGCGTTCGTTCAACTCCTTCGTCATCGCCTCGACCCGGCGCAACACTACCTGCGCCTGCTCGCCGACGCGCATCAGGATCACACCCTCCACGGCCTCATCCTGCTTCATGTAGCCAAACTGGCCCAGGCGCGGCGCGTATCCGATCTGCACCTTGGCGACATCCTTCACGTACACCGGGATATTTCCCTTCTGCTGGAGAACGATATTCCCGATATCCGCCGTGTCCTTCACCAACCCGAGGCCGCGGATGTAATAGAACTGGCCACCCTGCGAAAAGAAGCCGCCGCCCGCGTTGGAGTTGTTGTTGCTCAATTGCTGGGAAATCTGCGGCACATTCAGCCCATAGGCGAAAAGCTTGTTGGGATCCAGCAGCACCTGGTATTGCATCGTGGTGCCGCCGAAGCCCGAATCGTCCGCCACGCCCTGAATCGAGCGGTAGCGGCGCTCCACCACCCAGTCCTCGATCACCTTCAGATCCTGCGGTGTCCGGTCTGTGCTCTGCAGCACGTAGCGGTAAATCAGTCCGCTCGGGCTATAAAGCGGCGAGAGGCTCGGCTGCAGCCCCGATGGCAGTTCCGCGTTGCCCACCCGCTCGAACGCCTGCTCGCGGACGAAATACGGATCCGCGCCGTACTCGAAGTTCATCTGCACGCTCGAGAGGCCATAGAGCGAGATCGAACGCAGCGCTTCCAGTTTCGGAATCCCGTTCATTTCGATCTCAATCGGTATCGTGACCAGCCGTTCCACTTCCTCCGCCGCGTGGCCCGGCCATTGCGTGATGATCGATACGTGCGTCGGCGAGAGATCCGGATAGGCGTCGATCGGCAATTTCTGGAACGACACCGCGCCCCACACCATCAGGGCCAGCGACGCAATCACGATTAGAAATCGCTGTTGGAGTGCAAAGGAGACAAGTCTCGAAATCATGGCATTGGCTCCTTACCGGATCGTACCCGAGAATTGCAGGAACAGGCCGCCATCCGTGACCACCGTCTCGCCGCCCTGTAGGCCACTGACAATGGCGATCATCCCGTTCTGCTGCCCCGCGATCGCCACCTGCCGCTG
>CAIRBY010000199.1 GCA_903876865.1 uncultured Acidobacteriia bacterium | reverse complement strand
GCGGGGCAGAGTTCGGTGCTTTCGATGTCGCCCGATGGCTCGCGTTTCATGGCGGGCTTCACTTTGTACGATACGGCTACGCTCACGGTCGTGGCGCAGCAGAATAACGCCAACGCGCCTTTTTCCTTCAGTTCCGCGGTGAACACCACCCAGAATGTCGGCGGCAGCGCCTTCTCCCCGGACGGCAAGACGATTTACAGCGCCTTCAATACCGCGGCGACAACCAACCCGCCTTCGCCTTCACTTTCCTCGACCCTGCTGGTGAACGATTCCACCAACCTGGGCATCCGCCTCGGCATCAAACTGCCGGAGAGCATCGTGGCCAAAATCGCGATGCTGAGCGATGGGTCGGAGGCCTGGGGCCTGAGCGATTCGGGCATGATTCACCTGCCCATCGGCAACCTCTACGACTACCCGATCCTGATGCCGGAAACGACCCAGGTCTTCATGGCCATGGACGATTGCAATCGCGGCGTCGCCTCGACCACGCTCAAGGTCAACAATCTGGGCAAGGGCAAGCTAACCTACACCGTGGCGGCAAGCCCGAGCGCGGCCCTTGTCTATCAGCAATCGAGCGGCCTCGCGCCCTCCACCATCACTTTCACCATGGAACCGGGACGCAGCGGCGTGGTGCGGCAGCCCGGAACCAATCTCTGGACCGGCGCCGGCACGTTTCAAGGCACTCCCATGAATCTGACGATCTCTTCGCCGGAAGCCATCAACATCCCCAATGTGGTCCGCGTCTACATGAACTACCGGCAGAGCGATCAGCGCGGCGTCGTCTACCCGGTGCCGACCACGAACAACAACAACCCGAGCGGGACCGGCGGCAATACGGCCGGTAACGAGGGCTTGCAGGATATCGTGCTCGATGAACCCCGCGGCCTCGTCTACCTCACCAACTCCGGCTATAACCGGATCGAGGTCTTCGATACCGTGCAGCAGCACTTTGTGAACCCGATCCCCGTAGGGCAGATGCCGCACCAGATGGCCATGGGCTTGGACGGCAACACCCTCTACGTGGGCAATACCGGCGGCGAATCGATCAGCATTGTGGATCTCAACCAGCAGCGTGTGGTGGATTCCGTGATCTTCCCGCCCTTGCAGCGCAACAGCACCGCGGCGCCGATCTATCCGCGTTCGCTCGCCATGGGCCTGTTCGGGCTGCAATTCCTCATGTCCAACGGCACCGTCTGGCAGGTATCCGGCACCCAGGCGATGCCGCGTCCGGCGGACCCGAACGGTATCATCCCGGTGACCCTCTCCGGTTGCCCCAATTGCGGCCTGGTCTCTACTCCGGGCAGCGATTACATTCTGGCCTTATCGGGCAACGGAACCGCGTATGTCTACGATGCCACGCAGGATGCCTGGGTAGCCACCCGCCTGCTGATTCCGGCTCCCATCACCGGCTACTACGGCGTCCTCGGCGCCGGTCCGGGCGGCGCTTACTATCTGGTCAACGGTCTGATTGTGAATCCCAGCCTGACCACGATCGGCGGTACCGCTTCGCCGGGTTCGACCACGATTTCAGGCGGAGGTCCGGGCGGACCGCCCGTGGTTTCGATCATCAACACCGGCAACCGCAACGTGGTGGCGATCACCCCGCTGGACGCCAACCGCTTCCTGCGCCTCACCACTTCCGTCCGCCAGAACATCACCACGGTGACCCGCGACGATTCGCGCACCACCCTGGAAATGGTCAACCTGGCGACGGGCGAAGACACGCTCGCGGGTGTGGTCCCGGAAAATCCCGTGGTCAACGTGTTCGGCACCACCCGCTTCAATGCCAATCCGCGCATGATGACGGTGAACGCGGCCGGCACGGTCGCCTATATGATCACCCTCTCTGGCCTCAGCGTGGTTTCGCTGACGCCCACGGGTAGCGATACCGCGCCGGTGATCAACACCGGTTCCACCGGCATCGTCAATTCCGTGGATGGCACGCCGAACTTCTCGCCGGGCTCCTTCATTACGATCTCCGGCAAGAACCTGGCCTCGGCCGCAGTGGCTGGCACGATTCCGCCGCCCACGGTGCTGGGCGGTTCCTGCGTGACCTTCGGCGATATCGCCGTGCCGCTGCTCTCCACTTCGAGCGG
>CAIRBY010000198.1 GCA_903876865.1 uncultured Acidobacteriia bacterium | reverse complement strand
GCCAATTAGGCCTGCCGGGCGAGATCCGCTTTGCCGCCTATCATCAGGTATTTCAGCAATTGCTCGACCCCTCCGGGCTGTTTTCCCGTAATTCGAGCGGAGCCAACGTCGTGCTGGTGCGGTTTGAGGATTGGCCCGCCGCGCAGCCCGAGGAGTTTCTGGCGGCGGTCCGCGCCGCGGCCACACGCCTCTCGGTCCCGCTGCTGGTGGTGCTCTGCCCCGGAGCCGCGAATTTCGACGAACCAGTCCGCAGGGGCGTGGCAGACCTGCCGTCTGTCTATCTGCTCACCGCCGCGGAGATTGCGTCGCTGTATCCGGTGGTGGAAATCCACGATCCTCACGGCAACGAACTGGGCCGCGTGCCCTATACCTCGCTCTATTTCGTGGCCCTGGCCACAGCGGTAGCGCGCAAGCTCCGCGCCATCCTCGCGCCCCCCTTCAAGGTGATCGCGCTCGATTGCGACGACACCCTGTGGAGCGGCATCTGCGGTGAAGACGGCCCGGAAGGCGTCCTCTTCGACACGCCCCGTCTCGCGCTTCAGCAGTTCATGTCCAGGCGGCGGCAGGAAGGCATGTTGCTCACCCTTTGCAGCAAGAATAACGAGGAGGATGTGAGCGCGACCTTTCAGGCGCATCCCGAAATCCCGCTGCGATGGGAAGATTTCGTGGCCCACCGCATCAACTGGGAGCCCAAGGGCGCGAACCTCGCCGCGCTCGCCGAAGAGTTGGAGTTGGACCTGGGCTCCTTCCTCTTCGTGGACGACAACCCCAAAGAGGTGCAAGAGGCCGAGGCATCGGTTCCGCAAGTGCTCGCGCTCGCGCTCCCCGCGGAGCCCGAAGAGATCCCCGCGTTTCTGGATCACGTCTGGGCCTTCGACCGCGCACGCATTACCACCGAGGATCTCCGCCGCGGCGAACTCTACGCGCAGCGAGCGGAACGGGTACGCGCTCAGCGATCCTCCGGCAGCCTGCAGGAATTTCTGGCCTCGCTCCAACTCGAGGTCGCCATCGCGCCGCTCGGCGCCGGGGAAGTGGATCGCGCGGCGCAACTCACGCAGCGCACCAATCAGATGAACGCGAGTTGCATTCGCCGCACCGCCGCCGAATTGCAGCACCTTGCCGGCCAGTGTCTGGCGGTGCACGTCACCGACCGCTTCGGCAGCTATGGCTTCACCGGTCTCGCGATCTACCGCGAGGAAGCGGACGCGCTGCTGGCCGATACCTTCCTGCTCAGTTGCCGCGCGCTCGGCCGCGGCGTGGAGCACCGCATGATCGCGCGGTTGGGCTCGCTTGCGCTGGAGCGCGGACTGGAATGGGTCGCGATCCCCTTCACCGCTACTCAACGCAACCGTCCCGCGCTGCTCTTCCTGCAATCTCTGGCCAGCAACGAGGGCGGAATCTTCCGCCTCTCCGCGCGGCAGGCAGCGGCAGTAGAATACAAGGCGGCAGAGGGCGAGCGGATCATCCCTCCCAGCAAAGAAGCGCCCAAGGCCGGAGCACGGGCGCCAATCCCCTACGCCCACATCGCCGCCACGCTGCGAACTCCCGAGGCGATTCAGGCCGCGATCGATGCCGCGAGCCGTGCCGCAAGCCAGGCCGCCGCAAGCGAAGCCGCCTCGCGCCGGCACGTTCCGGCGCGCCGCATCGACCCGCCGCGAACCGCGCTCGAACGCGATCTGGCCGCGCTCTGGGCCGAACTGCTGCATCTGGATGAAGTGGGAGTACACGAAAACTTCTTCGAACTCGGCGGCCATTCACTGCTCGCCGTGCAGTTGCTTTCGCGCGTGCGCCAACTCTACTCGGTGGAACTCTCGCTCGAAGTGGTCTACTCCGGCGAATTCACCGTGGCCGCGCTGGCAAAGGCGGTGGAGTTGAAGGAACTCGAACAGGCCGGCGGAGATTATCACGAGCTGATCGAAGAGCTGGAAGGCCTCTCCGACGAGGAAGTGCGCGCCCTGCTGGCCGAAGAACAGGACGCCGGTTAGAGCCATGCGCGTTCTGCTCACCGCCAATGCCAGCTACGTGCCTCCGCGCGGCGGCGCCACCCGCAGCAACCTGATCTGGCTGGACCAGATGGCCGCCGCCGGGCACCAGTGCCGCATCGTATGCGGAGCCTCGGGCGAGGGCGCAGAATTGCGTTTCCACTCTTCCATCGCGGTCTTCGCGGTGGCCGATCCCGCCCGCCGCATTCAACTGCTGCGCGAGCAGATCCGCGACTTCCGTCCCGATTGGGTGCTGGTCTCCAGTGAAGATCTCAGCCACGCGCTGCTGCGCGAAGCGCACCACTCCGCTCGCGGACGCGTGGTGTACCTGGCGCACACGCCGCAGTTTTTTCCCTTCGGCCCGGCCAGTTGGAACCCGGACCGCGAGGCCGCGCAACTGGTGGCCCAAGCCGCCGGCGTGGTCTCGATCGGCCGGCACATGGCCGAGTACATTTTCGACTCGCTCGGGCGCACCGCCGCCGTGATTCATCCGCCGATCTACGGACCAGGCCCCTTCCCGGATTTCGCCAACTTCGACCAGGGGCTGGTCACCATGATCAATCCCTGCGCGGTGAAAGGCATTTCCCTCTTTCTTGAATCCGCCGCGCGCCTGCCCAACACCGCGTTCGGCGTGGTACCGGGTTGGGGCACCACCGCCGCCGACCGCCACGCGCTGGAGCAGTTGCCGAACGTGCGCGTGTTGCCCAACGCGCGCCAGATCGACGACATCCTGTCACAGACGCGCGTCCTGCTCATGCCCTCGCTCTGGTACGAGGGCTTCGGGCTGATCGTGATGGAAGCGATGTTGCGCGGCATCCCCGTGGTGGCGAGCGATTCCGGGGGACTGGTGGAGGCGAAACGCGGCACAGGCTACGTAATCCCAGTCCGCACCATTGCGCGCTACCTGCCGGAATTCGACGAGCACGCGATGCCCCGCCCCGTGATCGAATCCAACGATCCCGCGCCGTGGGCCGCCGCCGTACATGAGTTACTGACGGACCGCGCCGCATATATGACCGTGAAGCGCTGGCATCGCGCACCGCGTCCGCGCAATTCGTGGCGGCGCTCGATGCGGCGGAGATGGAACGGTATCTCAAAGCGCTGCCCGCGTGCGCGGCCGCTCCGGCGGTGCACAGCACGGCGGCGCTCCACAGCTCCATCGAATCGCTCTCGCCGGAGAAGCGGGCGTTGCTGCTGGATCGGCTGCGCAAACGAAAGGCGGTGGAGTGATGCGCATTCTCCTGGCGCAGAATTCGCTCTACTATCCGGCCCACGGCGGCGGCGACAAATCCAATCGCCTGCTGATCGAGGCCCTGGCGGCGCGCGGACACGAGTGCCGCGTGGTGGCGCGCATCAGCGTGTTCGGCGTTCGCGAACAGGCTGTGTATCTGGAGTCGCTCGCGGAACGCGGGGTCGAACCCGCGTCCACGGAAGGCGGCATCGTTGTGTTCACGCGCGCCGGAGTGGAGGCACGAGTCGTCACCAACGCCAACCTCCGCGCCACGTTCCAGGAGCAGATCGATACCTTCGAGCCGGAAGTGATTCTGGTCTCTACCGACGATACGGCGCAGTTGCTGCTCGAAGCCGCGCTGCGCGCTCCGCGGTCGCGGGTGGTCTATCTCGCGCGCGCCACGCTCGCATTGCCCTTCGGGCCCGATTGCGCCTTTCCCAGTGAGGCTAAAACCGAACGCCTGCGGGCCTGCGATGCCGCGGTCGGCGTGAGCCAGTATGTGGCGGATTACATGCGCAAGTACGCCGGCATTCCCGCCATGCACGTACCCATCTCGCTGATGGAACCGGAGGAGTGGCCCTCGCTGGGCAGCTTCGACAACGAGTTCGTGACCTTCGTAAACCCGTGCGCGGTGAAGGGCATCGCGATCTTTCTGGCGCTCGCGGACGCCTTCCCGCACACCCAATTCGCCGCCGTCCCCACCTGGGGCACCAATCAGCAGGACCGCGAGGCGCTCTTCACCCGGCCCAACGTGCGCCTGCTCAGCCCGGTGGACGATATCAACCTCCTGCTGGCGCGGACGCGCGTGCTGCTGGTTCCCTCGCTGTGGGCTGAAGCGCGCTCGCGCATCATTCTGGAAGCGATGCTGCGGGGCGTGCCCGTACTCGCGTCGGATGTGGGCGGAATTCCAGAAGCCAAGATGGGCGTGCCCTACCTGCTGCCGGTGCGGCCGATCGAAAAATACGGTTCGCAGGTGGACGAGCAGATGGTGCCGGTGGCGGAAGTGCCGCCCCAGGAGATCGGTCCGTGGCAAGTGGCGCTGGCGCGCCTGCTGAACGATCGCACGCACTACAACCTGATCGCGCAGCAATCGCGGACCGCCGCGCTGGAATACGCGCGGGAGTTGCACGCCGGGCACTTCGAGAAGTTGCTGGCGGGCGGCAAGCGGACGGCGGCAGCGGCGGTCATCGTCCCAGTCACTGCGCCGGCAATCCCTCCCGAGGCCGCTACGGGCGGCGAAGAACTCTCTCCCGAAAAGCGCAAGCTGCTGGCCTTGCGTCTGCGCAACCGGGCCGCTGCCGCGAGTTGGTTCCCGGGCATCGAGGCTTCCAGTACGCGCCGGCTCTTCTACTTCCCTCATGCCGGGGGCGGCGCCGCCGCGGCGCAGGCAATCGCCCTCCCCGGTTGGAGTGTGGTGCCGGTGCGTCTGCCCGGCCGCGAAGCGCGCCTGGCCGAGGCTCCCTTCGAACGCATGGCGCCTCTTGTCGCCGCGCTTGCCGCAGCGATTCAGCCTTATCTTGGCACGCCCTTCGCTTTCTTCGGACACAGCATGGGAGCCATCGTGGCCTTCGAACTCACACGCGAATTGCGCCGCCGTTCGCTGCCTGTGCCCGCCATGTTGATCGCCTCCGCCGCGCGCGCTCCGCAGTTCCGCCGCGGCCACGTGCCGCCGCCTGCCCCGTCTCGCGAGGCATTCCTCGAAGAACTCCGCCGCCTGCAAGGCATCCCCGCAGAAGCGCTGGAAGACCCCGGTCTCATGCGCGCGATTTTGCCGGCACTCGAGGCCGATACCGCGCTCTACCGCAGCTATGTCTACTCCGAAGACGCGCCGCTGAACGTCGCCATCCGCGCCTATGGCGGCGAGGACGATCCCAACATCCGCGCCGAACATCGGGAGGGATGGGCAGAGCAGAGCACGCTGAGCTTTGCCGCCCGTGTCTTTCACGGCGGGCATTTCTACCTGAACACGTCGCGCGAAGCGCTGCTGCACGCGTTGAAAGCAGACCTGCCATGACGCGGCCGGCGTGCCGAATGCCGCTTCGTATGGTTCATGCAGGCAGCCTGCAGACGTTGTGGGGCGGACGCCCTCGTCCGCGGCCGACCCCCTGGTCGGCCTATCGATCGGGACGGGGAATCCACTCTCCGAGCAGAAAGCGGTACGGGGCGTCCCGCGCGGACCAGGGGGACAGGGAGTGACGCTGAAGCGAGGGGAACTGCACGTCTGGCGCGTACGCCTGCGCGAACAGCCGAGGCTCGAGCCCACGGCCGGCGAATCGGCGCGCGCCGCAAGATTCGTGACTGCCCCGCTGCGGCGGCGCTACCTGCGCTCCCACTCCGCCCTGCGCGATATCCTGGGCAGCCTCACCTCGTCGCGCGTCGATTTCGCCCTGCACGAGCACGGCAAACCCTATCTCCCAGGCGTGCCCGCGCTGCGCTTCAACCTGGCGCACTCCGGTGAAATGGCGCTGGTCGCCGTGGCCCTCGATGTGGAAGTCGGCGTCGATGTGGAGCACCTGCGTCCGCTGCCCGGCTTCGCGGCGGTGGCAGACCGCTTCTTCCCTCCCGGCTATCCGCCGCCGCGGAGCGCCCGCCAGTTCTTTCAATACTGGACGCGGCTGGAGGCGATCCTCAAGGCGCAGGGCGTCGGACTCTACGGAGCCGGGGCGGTGATTGAAGGCGATTGGATGGTAAGAGAAATCGACGCCGGATCGCGCAATTACGTGGCAGCGGTCGCCACCAGCGACCAGTCGTTGGAAGTGCAAATTCACGATTACGGAGCAGAGGAAGAATGAAGATTGTCGTACTGGATGGCTACTGTCTGAACCCGGGGGACCTCTCCTGGGACGCACTGGGGGAGTTTGGGGAAGTAGTAGTTTACGATCGGACTACGGCGGCCGAAGTGATCACCCGCGCGCAAGGGGCCGCGCTGGTGTTCACGAATAAGACGCCGTTCTCCGCAGCCACGCTGGAAGCGTTGCCGGAGTTGAAATACATCGGTGTGCTGGCCACAGGCTACAACGTGGTGGATATCGCTGCAGCCGCGGCGAAGGGCATCACGGTCACCAACATCCCCACCTATGGCACTGCATCGGTGGCGCAGTTTGTGTTTGCGCTGCTGCTGGAACTGTGCCACAACGTGAAGCTGCATTCGGACCTGGTGCGCGCCGGCGAATGGTCCCGCAACCCCGATTGGTCATTCTGGAAATCCCCGCTGGTGGAACTCGCGGGCAAGACCATGGGCGTGATCGGTTTCGGCCGCATCGGCCGCGCGGTCGGGCGCATCGCCGACGCCATGGGGATGCGCGTACTCGCGAGCGACACCTATCAGGGCGATCCGCCCGCGTACGAGGGCTTCCGCTTTGCGACCGTGGAGGAGGTGCTCGCCGAAAGCGATGTCGTGAGCCTGCACGCACCGCTATTCCCGGAGACGCAGGGCATGATCAACGCCCGCACGCTGCGCCTGATGAAGCCCTCGGCGTTTCTGATCAACACCTCCCGCGGCGCGCTGGTAGTGGATCAGGAACTGGCCGATGGCCTGAACGCCGGCGTGATCGCGGGCGCCGGGCTGGACGTGTTGACCGTGGAGCCGCCGGCGGAGACCAACCCGCTGTTCACGGCGCGGAATTGCCTGGTGACTCCGCACATCGCCTGGGCCACCCACGAAGCCCGCGGAAGGCTGATGGACCTGGCCGTACACAACGTTGCCGCCTTCCTCAACGGCGCTCCGGTCCATGTGATAAAGTAGCCGTCAAATAGCGGAATCAAACCTATGGACCGAAGAAATTTTGTCATGACCACCGCGGCCGCGGCAGCCGCCACAAACACCGTCTTTGGCAGCCCGAGCGACACCATCCGGATTGCCACCATCGGCCTTCGCGGCCGGGGCAAAGACCACATCAAGGAAATCACCGGCCAGCCCAATGTCGAACTGGTCGCGCTCTGCGATATCGACCAGAAAGTGCTGGACGCGGCGGCGAAGTCCGTCGAAACCATCACGAAGAAGAAACCGGCGATCTATACGGACTACCGCAAGCTGCTCGAGGATAAGTCGATCGATGCAATTTCGATTGCGACTCCCAATCACTGGCATACGCTGATGACCATCGATGCCTGCCGCGCCGGCAAAGATGTCTACGTGGAGAAGCCGTGCTCGCACAATATTTTTGAAGCGAAGCAGATTGTGGCGGCGGCGCGCAAATACAACCGCATGGTGCAGCAGGGCAGCCAGAGCCGCTCTTCCGTGGCGCTGCAGGATGGCGTGAAGAAGATGCGCGAGGGTTTGATCGGCGACATCTATCTTTCGCGCGGCCTCTGCTACAAGTGGCGCGACACCATCGGCACCAAGGCGGTGAGCGATCCGCCCGCCTACGTGGACTACGATATGTGGCTCGGCCCGGCGCCCAAGGTGCCTTTCAAGGAAAACCGCTTCCATTACAACTGGCACTGGTATTGGGCGTATGGCAACGGCGATCTGGGCAACCAGGGCATTCACGAAGTGGATATCGCGCGCTGGGGCCTGGGCGTGAAGTTCCCCACCAAGGCGAGCGCCATCGGCGGGAAGTTCATGTTCGAGGACGATCAGGAGACGCCGAACACGCTCAACTGCGCCTTCGAATTCAACGAGAACAACAGGAAGCAGATGATGGAATTCGAGGTACGCCACTGGATGAGCAACCACGAAGCCACCATCAACGAAGGCAGCAAGGATTCCAACACGATCGGCAATATCTTCTATGGCTCCAAGGGCTATCTGGCGATTGCCAATTACAACAAGTATTCGAGCTTCCTGGGCAAGAACGCCGAACCCGGCCCGACCATGACCAAGGGAGGCAGCCACTTCGCCAACTTCTTTGAGGCAGTGCGCGATCGCAAACGCGAAACGCTCTCGGCGGAGATCGAAGAGGGCGCGGCATCCACGGTGCTGGTGCATCTGGCCAACATCTCGTATCGCCTGGGCCGGACGGTCAATTTCGACCCGAAGACCATGATGATCACGGGCGACAAAGAAGCTGCGGCCATGATGACGCGCGAATACCGGAAGCCGTTTGTGGTTCCGGAGCACGTATAATCGCATTCATGAACCGTCGCACGTTTTTAGCAACTCCGCTGGTGGCGCGGCAGTTACTCTCCGCGCCGCCAAGCGGCCAACTGAGGCTGGGCGCTTTCGGCGCCGGCGGCATGGCCTTCGTCACCATCGATGTCTTCCTGCGCCATCCCAAGGTGAAGTTGGTCTGCGTCGCGGAAGTGGATTCGGCCAAACTGGATCAGATCAGGAAGCGTGCGCCAGAGGCCAAGATCTACTCCGATTGGCGCGAGATGCTGAAGAAGGAGCATCGTGGACTGGACGCGGTCTGCGTCGGCACGCCCGATCACATGCACGCGCCCCAGGCGATGTCCGCCATGCAGTTGGGGCTTCCGGCATATGTGCAGAAACCGCTCGCGCACAGCATCTACGAGGTCCGCCAACTGGAAGCAATCGCGAACAAGAAACATCTGGTCACGCAGATGGGCATCCAGATTCACTCCGCCAAGGAGTATAGAACGGCGGTGCAACTGGTACGCGGCGGCGCCATCGGCAAAATCAAGGAAGTTCACTCCTGGAGCGAGAAGAAGTGGGGCGACTCGGCTCCCTTGCAGAACCAGGCGGACCCGATTCCCGCGACGCTGAATTGGGATCACTGGATCGGGGTGGCGCAACCGCGCCCGTTTGTGAAGGATGTTTACCATCCGGTGAACTGGCGCAAGCGCATCGATTTCGGCACGGCGACATTCGGTGATATGGGCTGCCACATTCTCGATCCGGTCTTCGGCTCGCTCGGCTTGGGCGCGCCCATCTCCGTGCGTAGCGAAGGTGCGGCGCCAAACTACGGCAACTGGGCGCTGGATTCGGTCATTCACTACGTGTTCCCCGCGACGCCGTATACGGAAGGCAAGACGGTGGCGCTCACCTGGTACGACGGCGATATGCGTCCCCCCGCCGACGTGCAGGCGCTGATCGGCACGGTCAAGATGCCGGGGCAGGGCTCGATCTTCATCGGGACGAAGGGCGTGATGCTGCTGCCGCACATCGGCGCACCGGTGCTTTTGCCGGAAGCTCAGTTCCGCGGCTTCGAGATGCCGGTGCTCGAGACCGTGAACCACTACCACGAGTTCGCCGAAGCGGTGATGGGCAACGGCAAGACGTCCACGAGCTTCGATTATTCGGGACCGT
>CAIRBY010000197.1 GCA_903876865.1 uncultured Acidobacteriia bacterium | reverse complement strand
GTGCGCGCGCGCGTCGAAGGCGCCTGGCTCGCGCTCGGCGGACCTGCGTGCACAAGCCACACGCCCGAGGGCGAAACTGCCGATCACGACAATGCCGACGCCTTCTTCGATCTGCTGGGCGAAATGGAAGACGGAGGCATCATCGACACCGCCGCGCTCGCCAACCGGATTCGCGATCTCTACGCCAACCCGGACCCCGGCGCGGACGATGGCCTGCAGATCCTGACCATCCACAAAGCCAAGGGCCTCGAGTTCGATTGCGTGATCGTGCCCGGCCTCGGCCGCACCTCGCGCGGCGAAGACTCGCGCCTCATGCTCTGGCTGGAGCGCCCGCGCCTCAACGCCGAACCGGAATTGCTGATGGCTCCGATTCAGGCCACAGGCGCGGAGCCGGACCCGACCTACGCGTATCTGAAGCTGATCAACGCACGCAAGGGCGCGTTTGAAATGGGCCGCCTGCTCTACGTAGCGGCCACGCGCGCCAAACAGGAACTCCACCTGTTCGGACACACCGCGGTCAAAGCCGCAGCGGGCACGGTACCGGCCGAAGCAGGCCCGATCGAACTGAAGGAGCCCGCCGCCAATTCGATGCTGAAGGGAATGTGGAGCATCGCCCGGCCGTTCTTCGAAGCCGCCGCGGCCAACGTCACCCTGCCCGATGCCGCTGCCGCCACGGAGCGCATACCGCAGGCCATGCAACGCCTCACGGCGGAGTGGCGCCTGCCCGCGCTGCCTCCCGCGGTGGTGGTGCCCACGGCGACGGGCGCGAGCGAGACGACCGAGCCGGAGGTGACGTTCCGCTGGGTGGGAGACACGCTGCGGCATGTGGGCACGGTGGTGCATCGCATGCTGCGCCGCATCGCCGAAGACGGCCCCGCCACCTGGAGCGAAGCAGGCATCGAGCGGCGGCGCGGCGCATACGCGGCGGCGCTACAGGCGTTGGGCGTACCCGCGGCGGATCTGGCGGACGCGGTGGAGCGGGTGGCAAGTGCGCTAGCCCTCACGCTCGCCGATGAACGCGGCCGCTGGCTGCTGGAACCGCGTGCGGACGCGGCCTGCGAGTACGCGCTCAGCGGCGCGGTCGCCGGCGAGTTCGTCAACGTGCGCATCGACCGCACCTTCCTGGATGCGGAGGGCACGCGCTGGATCGTCGATTACAAGACGAGTTCGCACGAAGGCGCGGGCATCGAAGCATTCCTGGATACCGAGTGCACGCGCTACCGCGGCCAGTTGGAGGGATACCGCCGCCTCTTCGCCGCGCTGGCCCCGCACCCCGTGCGCATGGGCCTATACTTCCCCCTGCTCGGCGGCTGGCGCGAAGTGGAAAGCCAGTCGCGCGCCATCCAGCCGGCCAATTCGCTAGCATAAAGTGCGCAGTGCGGCACCACCAGGACGCCCGATGATCATTTACGGCCGGCAACTCTTCGCCTTCGTCGATTACAAAGACCCCTTCATGCCCGCGGAGGTGGCCGAAGAGGAACTCCCCGGTCCGGTCCTCTCGATTCTGGCGGCGCGCGCCTTCGACCGCGTGCAGTTGTTCCACACCCCGCAACTCGCGCACGCGGCGGAACAGACCGCGGCCGCCATCCGGCAGCGCTGGCCGCAATGCCAGGTCTCACTCCAGGCG
>CAIRBY010000196.1 GCA_903876865.1 uncultured Acidobacteriia bacterium | reverse complement strand
TTGGGGATGATGCGGTTGATTTTGTAGTACTTGTCGGTGGATTCCTCGCTCGGCCCGGAGATGATCAGCGGGGTGCGGGCTTCATCGATGAGGATCGAATCGACTTCATCGACGATGGCGAAGTTGTGCGGGCGCTGCACGCAATCGTCAATGCGGAACTTCATGTTGTCGCGGAGGTAATCGAAGCCGAACTCGTTGTTGGTGCCGTAGGTGATATCGGAGTTGTAGGCTTCCTTGCGCTCGTGATCGTCCAGATCGTTGACGATGACGCCGACCTTGAGGCCGAGGAACTTGTAGAGGCGGCCCATCCACTCCGAGTCGCGGCGGGCCAGGTAATCGTTCACGGTGACGACGTGGACGCCCTTGCCATCGAGGGCATTGAGGTACGTGGGGAGGGTGGCGACGAGGGTTTTGCCTTCGCCGGTCTTCATTTCGGCGATCTTGCCCTTGTGCAGCACCATGCCGCCGATCAACTGCACATCGAAATGGCGCATGTTGAGGACGCGGCGCCCGCCTTCGCGGACCACGGCAAAGGCTTCGATGAGGAGATCGTCGAGGGTTGCACCCTGGGCGATACGTTCTTTAAATTCAACAGTCTTCGCGGCCAGTTCGGCATCAGAAAGTTCACGAAGCCCGGGTTCCAGTGCATTGATGGCCGCAATTGTGGTCATCATGCCCTTCACTTCGCGTTCGTTCTTGGTGCCAAATACTTTGGCCAGGACGGAATCAATCATGTAGAGGTCTCGATACGGCGGGAAATCCGCAAATACTATTTTACTCTGTAAACGTAGACGTCCGCTGAACTTCACGATTAACGGCGGGGAGGAGTTGCTACCATCAAGAAATATGGGGGCTCGCTTCTCGCGCCGGGCACTGCTAATTTCCGCGATGGCGGGCGCTAAATTGTTCGCCGAAGGGCACAAGGGCGAGGTATTCGCTTCCGATTCGGGGCGATACGCGGACCCGCTGACGGAACTCGACGTCATCCGGCTCACTAAACCCGAGTATTCCAGCGGCATGACGGCGTATTACAACCGCGGGATTTCGCGCAACAGCGGGTGGATGCTCTGCTCTAGCGACCGGGCGGGAAATCCGCAGGCGTTCCGGCTGGATCTGAAGAGCGGCGAGCTGCGGCAGTGGTCGGAGGTCGAAGGGTTGGACGGGGGCACGCTGACGCTCTCACCGGACAACCGCTCCTACCTGTTTTTTGCCGGGCGGAGCCTGTATTCGGCGGCGATCTCCAACCTGAAAGAGCGGGAGTTGTACACGATTCCAGAGGGATGGGAGCGCGCCGGAGGGATGAGTGTGGGACCGGACGGGACGCACGCCGCCTTCGTGGAGCGTAAGGACGAGACGCATCGCCTGCGCATGGTGACGCTGGTGCAGGGGATTGCGCGCACGGTGCTGGAAGCGCCGGTGGCGATGGCGGACCCGATCGCGCGGCCGATGCGGGCGCAACTGCTCTACCGGCAGGGCGCGGATGGGCTCGGCATGGTCAATATGGACGGGACGCAGAACCGGAAACTGAAGCTCGCTGCTGGCGGGATCGGCACGCCCAACTGGTCGCCGGACGGGAAGACACTGCTGTACCTGAACTTCCCGGAGGACCGCAAGCAGTTGAACAACCTGCGCGAGTTCACACCGGACACGGGCGCGGATAAACTGATCGGGAAGACGAGCCAGTTTGCGGCGTTCGG
>CAIRBY010000195.1 GCA_903876865.1 uncultured Acidobacteriia bacterium | reverse complement strand
CGCTACCGGGCGCGGGAGGGCGGGGGCCACGGGTTGGATCGGCACGAGCGGGGGAGTTGGCAGGCGGAACCGCCTGCCCTACCGGGCAGGGAGTTGGCGGGGCTGCGCTACCGGGCGCGGGAGGGCGGGGGCCACGGGTTGGATCGGCACGAGCGGGGGAGTTGGCAGGCGGAACCGCCTGCCCCACCGGGCCGGGAGTTGGCAGGTGGTAACGGGGTCGGCGGTCGGGAGCGGGGGCGCCCTGTACAACTCGTCCATTGGTGAGGGGTTACGGGAAAGGGGTGGGTGGAGCAGGGGTGTTATCTATCGATTATCCATCGGTAACTTTGCTGGTAACGACATAGGGTGTATCCTCGAGTCTTAATGGCTGGGGAAAGTGTCCTGGTGGTCGATGATGCGCCGGTGAACCTGAAGCTCGCAGCGGCGGTGCTGCGGTCGGAAGGATACCGGGTGCAACTGGCGTCCAATGCGGAACAGGCATTGATGATGCTGCGCAGTTCGTTGCCGGCGCTGATGCTGGTGGACATTCAGTTGCCGGGGATGGACGGGCTGGAATTGACGCGACTGGTGCGTCAGGACGCGCGGACGCGGGAACTGGTGATTGTGGCGCTGACGGCGCACGTGCGGGTGGGGGCGGAGCAGCAGGCGTTTGAAGCGGGGTGCGACGGATTCATCGCCAAGCCGATTGACACGAGGACGCTGGGGACGCGGATTCGCGGATATCTGGACGGGAGCACGACGGTGGCTCCGTCGGGGTTGGACGAGGGGACGATGCCGGCGGGGCTTTCGTTCAGCGGTCCGGAAATGGAGGGGTTGCGGCGGAGCTTCCTGGCGGAAGGGACGCGGCAGGTACGGCGGATGCTGGAGTTCAGCCACGCGGGGATCGACACGACGTCGGCAAGCCGGATGCTGCATCAGTGGGTGGGGTCGGCGGGGGCGTTGGGGTACATGGAGATCTCGCAGCAGTCGCGGACGGCGGAGAATCTGCTGGCGACGCCGGGGTGGACGATCGCGGGGCTGCGGGAGATTCTGAACGCGCTGTTGTATTCGTTCACGTCGCCGAAGGAAGCGGCGGATACGCCGATACCGGACTCGATTGCGAGTGAGCTGGCGCGGAAGCGGATCGGGCTGATCGGGTTCGCGGATGAGGAAGCGGAGCGGGTGTGCAGCGCGCTGGGGAAGGTGCGGGCGCTGCCGCGGCTGCTGGAGGGGTTCGAGCCGGCGGATTCGGATTCGGTGCGGGATTGCTCGGTGCTGATGGTGCATGTGCGGACGGAGACGCTGGGGTTGCCGTGGCTGCAGCCGGGGCTGGCGGTGAAGCAGCCGATGCTGCTGGTGGGCGGGCGCGAGGATCTGCTGGCGCTGCCGCCGGCGGTGCAGGCGCGGGCGTGCGAATTCCTGATCGACGGGTGGCAGCCGGAGGAAGTGATCATGCGGCTGAGCTTCGCGATGGCGCGGAACACGACGCAAGCGCAACCGCATAGGGTGATGGCGCCGGCAGCAGTGACGGCGGCGCCGCGGCGGGCGCTGAACGGGAAGCCGGAGATTGTGATCGCGGACGACGATACGCACGTGCTGGCGGTGATTCGGGGGGCGCTGCAGAGCATCGGGATGGACTGCCGGTCGGCATCGAACGGGCCGGATGCGTTGAAGCTGGTGAAGGAACTGTGCCCGAACGTGGCGGTGCTGGACGTGAATATGCCGGGGATGGACGGGTTCGAAGTGCTATCGGGGATTCGGGCCGAGGGACTGCCGGTGAAGGTGATCATGCTGACGGCGCGGCAGCACGAGCGGGATATTCTGCGCGGGTTTGAGTTGGGGGCGGACGATTACGTGGTGAAGCCGTTCAATCCGCTGGAACTGGCGGCGCGGCTCAAGCGGTTGATTTAGCGCTTCGGCAGGGGCCTGGTGGGTAAGAGCCTTGCCAACGTCCGGCGAGTGTCTCTGGATTTTCGGATGCAGCGACACGGGGCGGATTCCGTGATTTGCCATTTGCGCCGCGCACGGGCGGGATTGCGTGGACTGTGGCGCGACATTCTGCGCGGGTTTGAGCTGGGGGCGGACGATTGCGTGGTGAAGCCGTTCCAGCCGCTGGAACTCGCGGCGCGGCTCAAGCGATTCATTTAGCTCTTCGGTAGGGGCCTTGCTAACGCCCGACGAGTGTGTCTGAATATTCAGATGCACCGACAGTGGGGGATTCTGCTGTTTACCCTTTGCATCGCGCCCGGGATGGCGCAAGCGCCGACGGGCGAGATTGCGGGGACGGTTTACGACGCGTCCGGCGGGGTGGTGCCACACGCGGCGATCCACGTAAAGAACGCGGCCACGGCATTTGAGCGGCTGGTTTATAGCAACCAGAGCGGGCAATACTCGGCGGCATCGCTGGCGGCGGGGACGTACGAGCTGCGGGTGGAGAACGCGGGGTTCCGCACGCTTTCCTTAAAGACGGTGGTGGCGACGGGAGCGGTGACGACGATCGATCCGCACCTGCAGGTGGGCGAGCAGCGGGAGACGGTGGTGGTGGAGACGGTGAGCCAGCCGATGCTGGAGGTGGAGAGCCACACGCTGGGGCAGGTGATCACGCGCGACCAGATCCAGCAGTTGCCGTTGAACGGGCGGAGCTTTTTGCAGCTGGCGTTTCTTTCGCCGGGGGTGGCGATCAGCAGCAATTACGCGGGGGATTACAACCGGGCGATGGACGTTTCGATTCTGGGCGGGGACCCGGACCGGACGCGGATCGCGGTGGACGGGGCGCGGGTGAACGACTCGGTGGATGGGGGGACGCAGCAGAATTTCTCGCAGGAGATTGTGCAGGAGTTTCAGATCTCGAGCGTGAACTTCGATCTTTCGACGGGGATCACGGCGGCGGGCGCGATCAACATTGTGACGCGGAGCGGGAGCAATCAGCTGCACGGGAGCGGCTTCTTCTTTTTCCGGGATCATCATATGTCGGCGTATCCGGGGCTGGCGCGGAATCCGCTGGCGCCGGATCCGTTTTTTGCGCGGAGGCAATCGGGCTTGTGGGTGGGGGGGCCGATTGTGAAGGACAAGCTGTTCTTCTTCGCGGCGTACGAGCACAACAATCAGCAGGGGGTGTTCACGAGCGTGCCGACGGACCCGGCGTTCAGCAGCCTGGCGCGGGTGACGGCGAGCCCGAAGCACGACAATCTGTTGAACGGGCGGCTGGATTACCGGATCAACAACAACAATACGGCGTTCGTGCGGTACTCGCACGACGGGAACAATACGTTTGCGCCGCGCGAGGTCAATTCCCTGCCCTCGGCGTGGGAGACGAATCAGAACTGGGCGGATTCGGGAGTGTTCTCTCTGATCACAACGCTGAAGCCGACGCTGGTGAACGAGCTGCGGTATTCGAACACGTTCTGGAGCAACCACAACGCTCCGCCGACGGATGCGGAGTGCCCGGGGTGCCTGGGGCTGGGCGGACCGCACGTGATTGTGGAGGGCGCGGGGGTGATGTTCGGCAACCAGACGAACTCGCCGCAGAGCCGGTTGACGCGGCGGAATATTTTCGCGGACAACATGACGTGGCAGCACGGCACGCACCGGTTTCAATTCGGGGGAGAGATCGAGTTGCTGAAGGGGACGGGGACGTATACGCTGGACGCCCCGGCGGCGATGACGCTGTTTTCGCCGCAGGAGGTGCGGCAGTTGAACCCGGCGCTGACGCCGCTGCTGCCGGCGAGTTTCACGACGCTACAGAGCGTAATGAGCCTGCCGCTACAGAACTTCTCATTCGGAATCGGGGATGTGAATCAGCCGCCGGCGTTCCAGCGGGATCAGGCGGATCACGACCGGCTGTTCCACGTCTACTGGCAGGACACGTGGAAGCTGCATCCGCGCTTCGCGTTCAATTACGGGGTGGCGTGGTCGTTTGAGAGCAACGCTCTGAATCACGATCTGACGAAGCCGCAGTTTCTGGCGCCGATTTTCGGGGCGAACGGGTTGGGGCAGGAGCAGCACGCGTATCTGCGGTTCACGCCGGCGGCGGGCTTTGCGTGGACGCTGCCGGACCAGAAGACGGTGGTGCGGGCGGGCGGCGGGATCTTCTACGACACGGTGAACATCGAGACGAGGCTGGTGGAGCGGGCGTATCTGGGGCCGCTGGGGACGGGGTATCTGCCGCTGCCGGGTTCGATCATTCCCAACCCGATCCCGGTGCCGGGACTGGCGTATGGCGCGCCGCTGGACATCCGCGTGCCGACGGCGTTTTCGGGAGCGCTGCTGAATCTGATTCTGCCCTCGGTGCGGGCGAGCGCGATTCAGCAGTTGAACGTGAACCCGAACAACACGAACCTGGCGATCCGGAATATCGACGTATTCAAGACGGGGAGCGATCTGTTCGTGGCGGATTTCGTGCCGGAGCAGGCGCAGCATTTGAGCATCGGGATGCAGCGGCAGGTGACGGACGATTTCACGATCACGGCGGATTTCGCGTTCCGCCACTTCATCCACGAGAAGCTGCGCGGGGTGGATTTGAATCACTTCTACTCGGTGAAGGGTCCGGTGATTCCGGCGTGCGCAGCGGCGGTGGCGACGGTACCGGGGGTGGAGTGCTCGAACGGGCCGATTCAGGCGACGATCAGCGGGGGAAACGGAACGTACAAGGCGCTACTGGTGCGGGCGGAGAAGCGGTTCAGCCACCGGCATTCGGTTTCGGTCTCGTATGCGCTGCAGAGCGACCAGAACATTTACGGGTTGAGCCAACTGGACACGCCGATCAGCAATCTGAACGACTGGACGCAGAATGTGGGTCCGTCTTCGCCGCGGCACGTGCTGAACATTTCGGGGATGGTGCAGGCTCCGGGCGGGATCCAGGTGTCTTTCATTTCGAGCATGAACAGCGCGCAGCCGTTCCAGCCGGTGATCACGGGGACGGATTTTTACGGCACGGGGATCAACCAGTTTCTGCTGCCGGGGTCGGGGACGAATCAGTTCAACTTCGGGCTGGGGAAGAGCGATCTGGTGAGCCTGGTGAATCAGTTCAACCAGACGTACGGGGGGAAGAAGGGGCCGAATCCGGCGCAGGTATTTCCGACGATCGCGCTGCCGCAGAGTTTTTCGACGGGGCGGATGTTCCATTCGCAGGATCTGCGGGTGACGAAGGTTGTGAAGTACAAGGAGCGGGCGGAGTGGCAGATTTTCGGGGAGGTGTTCAACGTGTTCAACTCGGCGAATCTGAGCGGGTACGAGAATAATCTGCTGGCGCCGGGATTTGGACAGGCGACGAGCCGGTTCAGCAGTGTGTTTGGGACGGGCGG
>CAIRBY010000194.1 GCA_903876865.1 uncultured Acidobacteriia bacterium | reverse complement strand
CGCAAGGCATAGACCTTTTCGTCGTGGCCATGGGATTCATAGAAGACGCGGCCATTCCCCACGCGCTGGATGTAACTCAACGCGTAGTCGCCATCGGTACGGCGGGTGGCTGCCGGTTCTTTGGCTTTGTCTTCGGCGCTCATCTTCGCATAGTTGACGCTGGTGAGTACGTGCACCCGCTTGCGGCTGAACGAGTCTTGCGCGAAGGTGTAGGTCTCGTCCACCACTTCGAAGCCGCGGGGCGGGAACATGGCGTTCAGGGGACTGTTGGGATCGTCCACCTTCACAGGGATCAAGGTCGGATAGCTCCAATGGAATTTGAAGAAGCCGCCGATCATTTCGTTGAACTCGGGCCAGGTGCCGGTGGGAGCGGGGTTGTTGGCATGGTAGCTGTCGGTGGCGGCGTGGATGCCGGCCAAGCCTTTCCCGCCTTTGACGAAGTCCAGAAGCGCCCGGCGGCGAAGGTCGGTGGCGGCCTGGTCATTGGGGTCGTTCAGGAATTCGCCGGTCGTGCTGGCCAGGAAGATGGCGTCGTATTGCTTCAGATTCTCAGGGGTGATGGCGGCCGCATCGTAGGTGATGGTGGTCATCCAGGCACCGGTTTTGTCGCCGAGGTATTCGACCATCTTCGCGGCCAGCGGGATGGAGGTGTGCACCCAACCAAGAGCGCGACCGAGGACCAGCACGCGGCGCAGGCTCTGCGGCTTGGCGTAGGGCTTGTCCGGCAGGGCGGCCATCATAGCGGAGATGTCGGCGGGATTCGCAAACTGCCTTTGCGGACAGCCGCGAGTGAAGCCTCCTTGAAACCCTTCGGCGGGGCAATCCGCGGGATTCGCGGGAGGAGTTGGGCGCTGTGCGAACGCCAGCGTGCCGGTCCATACAAGGGCGGCAAACGCCGCGGCGATTCCTAATGCTTTCCGTTTCATCGTCCGATACCCTCCCGTGATTGCAGGCTGGAACGAGGTCATTATAGCCCCATGCCGCATCCGGCTTCCGGCTCCGCAGTTTGACCGGTGTGCGGTGGGTGTCCGCAGGCACAACCCGGCAGCGCCGCAAGTCCGGGTGGGCGTATGCGGCGGAGTCCGGGTTTGAAGCAGACAGTGATGGCCGGCGTGGTGTCGATCAGTGAACCAGTTCTTTCCGCATCGATTTCTTCGGGTGGAGCGATGGAACGGTCACGAGAATCGCACGGGAGTTGGAGTCGCCATGAAGGCGTTGTTAATGCGCCAGGATGGGCGCCAAGATGGGCGCCAAGATGGGTGCCAGGATGGGCGCCAAGATGGGTGCCGCGAAGACGCCGCGGTTGCTCCGTGAATCGCTGGACCTCGCTTGACAGCGCGAGCCTCATTTGCGACTCTGAAGGCCACCTGGAAAAGCCCGTACGCAATGGTCGCGATGCCGGCGATTCGAAAGGACTCAATGACGCGCTACGCTCTGTTCCTTCTGGTTTCGAGTGGGCTGGCTTCGAGCTTGCTGGCCGCTCCCCGGCCGGGAGCGATCGCACGGAGCGCAGTGGCTTATGACGTGTCCGCTCCGCTCTCTGCGATGGAGCAGTTCATCCCCGGCAAGCCGGTTACGATCCATCCGGCGGTAGTGAGCAAGCCGGAACACGCGGGCTCGATGAAAGGACCGGGGACGGGGCTGGGCGCCACTCCGCCGACACTTCCGCCGGAGCGCGCCGGCCGGGCGGGAAGAGGCGGACGCGGCGCTTCGAACACGCCCCCTCCAGCGATCGTCGCGCCGGCTGTGCCCGCTATCGGCGCCGCCGGCGCCGCGGTCGAACAGTCTGCGCAGGGAACCCGGCCCGCGCTGCCGCTGCTGGCTTCGTTCGACGGTTTGGGCGAGGGCTTCACCGGCGGCACGACGGTGGCGAATGCAGGGCGTGGAGGCATCGACCTCAGCCTGGCGGTGGGCCCGGATCACATCATCGAGATCCTCAACGGAAACCTCGCTGTCTACTCGAAGAAGGGAAAGCGCTTTCCGGCGACCGGCAAACTGCTCTATGGAGCGGTGCCCAACAATACCGTGTTCGCGGGCTTTGGCGTCCGCTGCGGCGTGACCAACAACGCCGATTCGGTGGTGCGCTACGACCAACTCGCCAACCGCTGGCTGATTGTCCTGCCCGTGTTCACGCGTCCGCCGGATAACCCGGAGGGCCCGTATGCGATGTGTTATGCGGTGAGCGCGACTGCCGATCCGTTGGGGCCCTACTATCGCTACGAGTTTCAGCGTCCGCTCTTCCCGGATTATCCGCGTCCGGCGGTCTGGCCCGATGGATACTACAACCCCACCAGCACCAGCGACGACCTGCTGCCGGAAGTGGTCACTCAGAAGCACGACTGCATCGCCGATCGTCAAAGCATGTTGAAAGGCCTGCCGGCCAGTGAACAGTGCGTGATCGTGGACGGGGGCGTCTTCTTTCTGAATGCGGACCTGTTCGGGAAGCGGCCTCCACCGCCGGGCGCGCCGAACCTCCTGGTATCGACGGGCGGAACGCAACTCCTCAAGATCTTCGAAGACGACGGCCTCTATTTTTATCAAGTTCACGTGGATTGGAAAGATCCCGGCAAGACCAGCGTGTCTCCGCCACGGAAGATACCGGTCGCGCCATACCATTATCTTTGCGACGGCCAGTTGAGCAACTGCGTCTCACAGCCGAAGACGGATCGCCGGTTGGATTCGCAAGGCGACAAGCTGATGCAGGGGCTCGTGTACCGGAACTTCGGCGATCACCAGGCGCTACTGGCGCAACACTCAGTGGCGACGTCGGGGCACGGCGGGGGTGTCCGCTGGTACGAGTTCCGATTGGACAGCCAGTGGGAGCCGACGCTGTATCAGCAATCGACCTACGCTCCGGACGGTTTCTATCGCTGGCTGGCGAGCATGGGCATGGACCGCAAGGGGAATATCGGGATTGGTTATTCCTTCGGTGGCGATCCGAATTACGCAGGGCAGCGATTCTCCGCGCGAACCGCGGGCGACCCGAAGGGGCAGTTCACGTTTCACGAAGGGGTGCTGGCGGAAGGGCAGGCATCGCAGACGGGAAGCCTGCGCTGGGAGGACTATACGAACATCGCGCTCGACCCGACGGACGACTGTACGTTCTGGTTCGCCGGCAACTACCTGAAGGCGGGCGCGGCGTCTTCGAGTACGCGGATCGGCGCGTTCGCGGTTCCGGGATGCAAGTGAGCGATGGCTTGAGGCTTGTCTCCGCCTGACCACACAGTGACGCGGGAGTGCCGACAGCGGTTGGGACTGAACTTCCGACGATGTGAAGACTTCGATGGGGTAGGGTGGAGTATGGCCGCGAAAGTGAAGCGTACGACTGTCGATCTTTCCGCATATCCGGATCTGGTGGTGATCTATCTGGGGATGCGCGTGAACTCGCTGCGCGGGATGAAGACTCTGCTCCAGACGGGGCCGGGCATCCAGGCTGCGGTGGCGGCGAAGCCCGATGGGCTGTTGTTGCACGAGAACCTGATGTTTTCGCTGTGGCCCGTCCACGTGTTGATGCGGCAATACTGGCGCGATTTCGAATCGCTGGAGACGTGGGCGCGCTCGACGATGCCGCATGCGAAGTGGTGGAAGGAGTTCCTGCGCGATCCGGGCGGCACGGGGTTCTGGCACGAGACCTATTTCCGCCGCGGCGGGTTCGAGGCGGTCTACGACGACATTCCGGCGCCGATCGGGATGATGCAGTTTGCGCCGAACGTGGCGGCGAAGGGTCCGATGTTTTCGGCACGGCAGCGGATCCAGGCGGCGGGGGATGCGCGCGTTGCGCCGCCGGTGGGGGAAGACGGACTGCTCTGAAGAGATAGTCGGATGGAAGGACCGGGGCTAAGTGTGTCGCAGCTAAGTGAGTTTCGGCGCGATTCTATTTTCGGATCTCATTTTCATGCGATCCTGTCTCGTTAGTTGATATACTCCGTAATCCGGCACATGCCTGCTAAGAACATCGGACACTACGAAATTTTCGAGAAGCTTGGTGAAGGCGGAATGGGCGTGGTTTACCGGGCTCGCGATACGCGGCTCAACCGTTTCGTTGCGCTCAAACTGCTGCCCTCGCAACAGAGCGACAATGAAGACCGCCTCCGCCGCTTCACTCAGGAGGCTCATACCGCGAGTTCGCTGAACCACCCCAATATCGTCACGATTCACGACATCGGGACGGAGAACGGGGAGAGCTTCATCGTGATGGAGTGCATCGCCGGCAAGACGCTCGACCAGCTGATTCCCCGCAAGGGCATGCGCCTGGCCGAGGTGCTCAAGATCGCAGAGCAGGTGGCCGATGCGCTCGCGGCAGCGGCGGCCGCCGGCGTGATCCACCGTGACGTGAAACCCGGCAACGTGATGGTCACCGATACCGGCCTGGTGAAGGTGCTGGATTTCGGGCTCGCGAAACTTGCCGAGCCCGGCAGCAATCCGGAAGGCGCCACCGCCACGATCGTTGCCGACGACCGCCCGCGCACGCGGGAAGGCACCATCATCGGCACGGTTTCGTATATGTCTCCCGAGCAGGCCGAGGGCAAGCCGCTCGATCCGCGCTCGGATATTTTCAGTTTTGGCGCGGTGCTGTATGAAATGGTCACGGGACAGCGTGCGTTCCGTGGCGAAACGAGCATGTCCACGATCTCCGCCATTTTGCGCGACGATCCCAAGCCGGTCGCCGAACTGGCCGGAGACGTGCCGCGCGACCTGGAGAAGATCATCAACCGCTGCCTGCGCAAAGACCCGGCGCGGCGCTTCCAGAACATGTCGGACGTTCGCGTGGCGCTGCTCGAACTGAAAGAGGAGAGCGAATCCGGGAAGTTGCCCGCTTCCGCGGTAGCGTCCCGCAAGTCGCGTGCGCTGTGGCCGTATGCGGCCGCCGCGGGAATGCTGGCGGCCGCCGCGATTTTCTATTTCGCGCGTGGCGGCAGCGCCACACCGGAGGTGCGCCTGACCGCCACGGCGATCGCCAGCACCGGCAGCCCGATGGCCAATCCCAGCTTCGCGCCGGATGGCAATCAGATCGCGTTTGCGTGGAATGGCGATCAGGGAGACGTCAATCACATTTACGTGAAACTAATCGGCAACGATACGCCGCTGCGTCTCACGTCCGCTGCGGAATCGGACGGTTTCCCCGCCTGGGCGCCGAACGGCAAAGCGATCGCGTTTGGGCGGCTGAATGGCGCGATTTACACGATTTCTCCCATCGGCGGCGCGGAGCGACGGATCGCGGAACTGCAAGCTGCGTCGGTGTCTTCCATCTGCTGGTCGCAGGACAGCAAGTTCCTGATCGTAGGCGGCCGCGAGGCGCCGGGGGAGCGGTTGCGGATCTTTCGGATTTCCGTGGACACGGGTGAAAAGAAGGCGATCGCGCTGGGCGAAGATCGCGGTGTCTCGACCCCGGCACTCTCCCCGGACTCGCGCAAGCTCGCGTTTTTTCGCGTCACCGCCGACATGGTATTTCAACTCATGTTCGTCGAACTGGACGGTCAACTGCAACCGAAAGGCGCGCCGAAACCGCTGCAGCAACCTGGCAGCGGCGGCACTGTTCTGCGCCCGTCTTTTGCGTGGACCGCTGATAGCCACCGCCTGGTGCTGGCCAGCGGAAATGTCCGGACCTTGAGCATGGATGGCAATCCGCCGCGCGACCTCGCGCTGGCTACCGATGACGCGAGCCAAGCCGCCGTGTCCCTGCAAGGCAACCGGCTCGCGCTGATGCGCAGCTTCAGCGATGTCAATGTCTGGCGTGCGCCTGTACTGACTCCTGGGCTCCTTGGCGAAGCTGCGTCCTTCATCGCCTCACCGCGCGCCGACCGTGTCAGGGAGCACGCGTATTCGCCCGACGGACGCAAGATCGCTTTCGAATCCAACCGCGGGGGAGGCCCGTCCAGCGTCTGGCTAGCGGAAGCGGACGGCTCTAATCCGATCCTGCTGGCCGGTGGCACAGTCCTGCAAGGCAGCCCCACATGGTCGCCCGACGGCCGCTGGATTGCCTTCGATTCGCGCCGCGACGGCAACGGGCAACTCTACGTGATCTCCGCCGAGGGCGGTGCGGCGCGCCGTCTTACCAACAGTCAGGCAGACGACCTGATCCCCTGCTGGTCACGGGACGGCAAGTGGATTTACTTCGCCTCCACGCGCACGGGAACCTCGGAACTATTTAAGGTTGCTCCCTCGGGCGGGGAACCAGTGCAGATCACCCATACCGGGGCCTGGGCGCCCATTGAATCGTCCGACGGCAAATTTCTCTACTACATGCGCAGGCTGCCCACCAGCAATACCCTGTCCCTAACGGCGAAATCGCCGTTGTTTCGCATTCCGGTGGAAGGCGGGGAAGAGACGCAGGTGCTCGATGCGGTATGCGACCGGGAGTGGTTGGTGACCGCGCAGGGCGTGTGGTACGTGTGGCCTGTCGCGGCGTCCCGAGCCGAGATCCGCTATTTCGATTTCGCCACGCGCAAGACTACTGTCGCCGCCGCCATCAATAAGCCGGTGTTTCTCGGGCTTGCCCTCTCGCCCGACGGCCGCTACCTGCTCTACAATCAGACCGACCACTCCGCGACCGAACTGCTGCTGGTGGAGAACTTCCACTAAGAGAGCTGCGCGATTCCGGCAGGGTTCCCGGCGTTCATCACTCACTGCCTGCTTCGGGGCGAACGAGTGTATCCTATGAAACTATGAATGCCGTTCTTCGCGCCGCCGTGTTGCTTCTGATCTGTTCGACGCTGGCACTCGCACAGGGTCCGATGGCCTTCACGGTCACTATGGACCACGCGGGCGCGCACAGTTTCCACGTCACGGCGCATTGCGACGGGCTTGCCGGCGAGTTGCAGGATTTCAAATTGCCTGCCTGGTCGCCCGGCTACTACCGGATTCTGGATTACGCGAAGTATGTCTCGAATTTCCAGGCGCGGGATGGCGCGGGCCACGCGCTCGCGTGGGAGAAGGTCACGAAGAATACGTGGCGCGTGGTGGCTGCCGGTTCTGCGGTGGTGGATCTGAGCTACGACGTGTATGGCGCGGTTTCGTTCGCGGTGCAGAATTATTTCGGCGAGGATCGCGCGCTGCTTTCGCCGCCGGGAACCTTCGTCCATCTGGCGGGTCATACGGAGCGGCCTGTGACGATCACGCTGACGCCGCCGGCGAACTGGACGACGTTCGCAACGGGGCTCGACCCGGTGGCCGGGCGGCCGCACACGTTTCGCGCCACCAACTTCGACGTGCTGTACGATAGCCCGATCCTGATGGGCACGCAGGAACTGCTGCGGTTCGAAGTGCACGGTGTGCCGCACGAGGTGGCGATGGAATTTGTGCCCGCGGCGGTGGACCGGCAGAAGATTGTGGCCGATTTGAAGAAGATGGTGGAGACGGCCGCGCAGCTGATCGGCGACGTGCCTTACACGCGCTATGCGTTCCTGATGATCGGCAAAGGCAACGGCGGGGTGGAGCATCTGAATTCAGCGTCGATTGCGTTCAATGGCGAGAGCCTGTTGAAGGAGGCGAGTTATCGCGGCTGGCTGAGTTACGTAGCGCACGAGTACTTTCACAACTTCAACGTGAAACGGATCCGGCCGATTGCGCTCGGGCCGTTCGATTACGATTCGGAAAACCTGACGAATATGCTGTGGGTCTCCGAGGGGCTTTCGGTCTATTACCAGGATGTGGTGACGGAGCGCGCGGGACTGATGACGCGCGCGCAGTATCTGGAGAAGTTGCAGGGCGCGATGGCGAAGTTCGAGAATGCGCCGGGGCATCGCTACCAATCGGCGACGGAGTCGAGTTGGAATACGTGGGGCACTTCCGGCGTGGGCAACGATCGCAACACCACGATCTCTTACTACGACAACGGTGGCTTGCTCGGGATGATGCTGGATTTGAAGATCCGGCACGAGAGCCGGAATCGGAAGTCGCTGGATGACGTGATGCGCGCTCTGTACCGCAAGTATTACCAGCAGAAGCAGCGCGGCTTCACCGATGCTGAATTTCGCGAGGAGTGTGAAGCCGCGGCGGGGACCTCGCTGACGGAGGTGTTGGAGTACGCGTCCACCACCAAGGAGGCGGACTATGCGAAGTATCTGGCTTATGCGGGGCTGACATTGGAAATCACGGCGGAGGACGCCCCCGGTGCGTCGCTGCGGCTCAATACGAGGACGCTGGCCAATGGGAATCTCGCGGTGGTGGAAGGGCCGGCGGGGCTGGCGGCCGGCGATGAGATCGTGAGCACGCCGAAGGCTCTGAACGACGCGATGTCGGCGAAACAACCCGGAGAGACGTTGAGCCTCCGCATCCGCCGGGGCGGGGTCGAACAGGCGGTGGAATTGACGCTCGAAAAGAACCAGAAGCGCACCTTCACGATTCAGCCCGTCGCGAGCCCGGACGCGGTGCAGGCCGCGATCTTAAAAGACTGGCTGCAGTAGGCGGGGGGGGGCGAGGCGATGCAGTTGTGGGCTTCCGGCAGCCCATGTCATGATAGTGGCCGGCTTTGGCATAGGATACGGGTATGGCGTCGGCTGGGACTAATATCACGGAGTTACTGACGGCATGGAGCGGCGGAGACGTGCAGGCGCTGGAGGCGCTGACGCCGCTGGTGTATCAACACCTGCATCAGTTGGCGCGGCACTATATGGCGAGGGAACCTGCCGGCCATACGCTGCAAGCCACGGCGCTGGTGAATGAGGCCTATGTCCGCCTGATCGACTCCGGACGCGTGGCGTGGCAGGACCGCAATCATTTCTTTGTCCTGGCGGCGCAATTGATGCGGCGCATCCTGGTGGATTTTGCGCGGTCGCACCTGAACCAGAAGCGAGGCGGAGGGCAACACCGGACGACGCTGGATGAAGGTCTGCTGATTGGCAGCCAACCCGACGCGGAACTGGTGGCTCTGGACGATGCGCTGGTGGCGCTGGCGGCGGTGGACCCACGGAAGGCGCAGGTGGTCGAGATGCGCTTTTTCGGCGGGCTGGAGGAGCGGGAGATCGCGGAGATTCTGCACGTTTCG
>CAIRBY010000193.1 GCA_903876865.1 uncultured Acidobacteriia bacterium | reverse complement strand
GGCTGGTGACGCTGTACCTTTCGCGCTTCGTGCTGCCGGAGACGATTACGCCGATTCTGGGGGCGATCTCTGGAATTGCGATCGCGTGGATCGGAGTGACGCTACTGTATCGGCGGACGATCGGGCGCACGGTGGCGACAGCGGGTCTGGTGCATCATCACGGCGACGGGCGGGTGCATACGCACGTGCCGGAGGAGGTCTCGCTGGGCGGATTGATTGCGCTGGGGGCGAGCGGCGGGCTGGTTCCCTGCCCTTCAGCGATGGTGCTGCTGTTGACGGCGGTTTCGCTGGGGCGAATCGGGCTCGGCATGGTGCTGTTGGTGGCGTTCAGCGCGGGCCTGGCGGTGGTGCTGACGGCGATTGGCCTGACGGTGCTCTATGCGCGCAAACTGCTGCCGGACCGCGAGAGCGCGCAGCGGAACAGGGTGGTGCGCTACCTGCCGGTGGCGAGCGCGGGCTTCATCATTTGCGTCGGGATCGCGATGACGTGGGTGTCCCTGCGGCCACCGCGGTAACGGGCGGCGCCTGGCGGGCCATGGCGCCCAACAGACCGATGGCGGCGAGGAGCAGCAGGAGCGAGGTGGTGTCGGCGGGACCGGCATGATCGCCGAGGAACTGGATCTCGCCAGCGTGCCGGCGATACCAGCCGTGCCAGATGGTGTCGTCTTCTTGAATGCGTTGCGCGGTCGCGGTCTGCAGTCCCTGATGGTGCTTTTCGAGCGCGGGATCGCCGGCATGGAATGCGGCGCCGGCGCGCTGCCACTCCGTCCAGACCTGCAGGAAATGCTTGCCGCTCCAGTTGGCCCAAGCGCCGGCACCGATGGTATCGGGCCCGGGCGCGCCGATCAGGAAGCGTCCGTTGCCGAAGCCCAGTCCGCTGAAATAGGTGGTCTGTTCGGTGTTATCGAGGTGCTGCACGCGGGCGTGAAGGAGAACGCCCATGGAAAAATCGACGGCGCATCCGGCCACGAGCAGTGCGGTGATCCAGCGGCGCTGCTGCGAGCAGGCGGCGAGGAGGGTGAGGCCGAGGACTTCCATGGGGACGAGTGTCAGGTGGGCGGAGCCGAGATAATCGCGCTCACCGACGACGGAGAGTCCGACGAGGACGGTGGAAGAGATCAGCCAGATCCAGAAGGTGCGTACGCGGGATGGGTGTGCGCGGGGTGAGGCTTCGCGTTTGCGGAAGACGCCGAGCAGCCACCAGAGTACGAGCGGGCCGCCCACCAGGCCCATGGAGAAGATGAGATTGGTCTGATAGAAGATGAAGGCGAAATCGCGCAGGGTGGCGGGAGCGTAGGGCTGGCGCAGGTCGCGGGTATGCACCGAATCCGGGGCGTAGAGGACGCGGGGGACCAGCGAATCCACCATGTTGCCGAGGACCTTCTCCGCGTTGCCGCCCTGATAGGGAGTGGGTGAGGAGATCGAGGTGTTGGAGGTGAAGGTGCTCTTGGCGCCGTAGGTCTGAATCGACCAGCCGAACCAGGTAAGGAGCAGGAAGCCGGAGGCCAAGGCGATCAGAGCCAGTTCCTTGACTTTTTCGGGACGCGTGCGCCAGAGCACGAGCAGATAGTGAAGGGCGAAGAAGACCACGTAGGGACCGGCCGAATAGTGGACCAGCATGCCGGAGGCGAGGCACACAAAGGCGGCGATCATGCGCAGGCTATCGCGCTTGCGCCAGGCGGAGAGGTAGAGGTAAACGGCCAGGATGACGTAGCAGGCGGTGAGCGATTTGGTCCAGGTATAGGTCGCGTTCTGCATGACGGCGGGGTTCATGGCGAAGAGGGCGACGAGCGGCAGGATACGGATGCGGCGCGTCTTCACCACGACGGGCAGCATGAGGCAGCAGGGCAGGAAGAGCAGCAGGTTGAGGAAGACGAAGACGAGTTGGAGGAGTTCGAAACGGTCCGCGGTGACGCCGAGGAAAATGGCGGCAATCACGTTCATCATGGGCGGACGGGCGGGCAGTTGATAGCCACCGAAAACGGGGGTGCTGAGGGGGAAATGGTGGAGGAAGTAGAGGGTGCGCTGGAAGTGCTCCAGCCAATCGCCGCTCCATTGGGCGCCGGAATAGTTGCGGATCACGAGGACGATGAGGAGGGTCCAGGCGAGGAGGACGGCGTAGCCAAGAGTCGCGCGGCGGACGCGGGCGCCGCGGAAGAGCTGAAGCGCGTCTTTGATGCCGAGCGCGGCGGCGAGAGCGGAGAGGATGCAGATACCGAGGTAGCCGGAGGGAATGGCGAAGACGTAGACGGCCCAAGCCGCGAGCCAGAGCAGGGTGAGCGAGAGGGCGACGGATCCGCAGAGCTTTTCCAGGCCACTCCAGCGCAAGTGGCGCACGAAGAGAAACCCTGGCGCGAAGGAGCAGAGCGCCAGCAGAATCAGGGTCAGAAATAGCTGCGGAAGGAGCACTGAATCAGTGTAACAATCGGGCGGGTGAATCCAGAACTTGCGGAGTGGGAAAAAGCGAGGTTAGCCGACACCGTTGAAAGCCCCGTGATCGGCGCGGAGAGGTCCGCGCACTGAAAGGTAGGGTAGGCGGTTCCGCCTGCCAACCCCTCGGGCGTGGCTGGTTGGCGGGCGGAAGAGTTGGCAGGCGGAAGCGCCTGCCCCCCTCGGGCGTGGCTGGTTGGCGGGCGGAAGAGTTGGCAGGCGGAAGCGCCTGCCCTACCTCGGGCGTGGCTGGTTGGCGGGCGGAAGAGTTGGCAGGCGGAAGCGCCTGCCCCCCTCGGGCGTGGCTGGTTGGCGGG
>CAIRBY010000192.1 GCA_903876865.1 uncultured Acidobacteriia bacterium | reverse complement strand
GTGATCGCCGTGGCGGGTCCAGGGTTGTTCTTTGCTTGGGTTGTGGGTTGTGTGATGGTCGTCATGGCTGGTTGGGGCAGGCGGAAGATGTACTTCCGCTTCGCGAGTTCTAATATACGACATACAAAGCGTATATTGCAAGACGTATGTTGAAAGTCTGATATTGCGAAGCACATGACCGAAGTCCCGCCCCACGATACGTGTTTCCCCGGGCGTATGATGGGATTCTATGACCTCCGACCGGTGGACCTTCCTGACCAATTACGGGCACGTGCTGCTCTGTATCGCCGCCGATCCGGAAATCCGGCTGCGGGATGTGGCGGCAAAGGTGGGGATTACAGAACGGGCGGCGCAACGCATTGTGGCCGATTTAGTCGAATCCGGCTACCTGGAATCTCACAAGCAGGGCCGCCGCAATCACTACCGGGTCGATGGGTCTCTGCCCTTGCGCCACCCCATCGAAGAACAGAACCATGTGACGGCGCTGCTGGCGCTGCTGCAACCGCAGAAGGCGCGGCAGCGGACTCGCTAGCGCGCCGGGTGAGGGATCACTCGTACCTGCGAACTACTCGTACCTCAGTGCCACTACGGGATCGAGCCGCGCGGCCTTGTTCGCGGGCCAGATGCCGAAGAAGAGGCCCACGGCCACCGATACGGCGATGCCGCTGACTGCCGCCCATGCCGGAACGCTTGCCGGGAGGGAAGGGAAGACGAGGCGCGTGACGAGGGCGATCACCCAACCGAAGATGATCCCGATGATTCCGCCCAGCCCCGTGAGCGCCGCCGCCTCGATCAGGAATTGCACCAGAATATCGCCGCGCCGGGCTCCGATCGCCTTACGAATTCCGATTTCGAAGGTCCGCTCCGTCACCGAGACCAGCATGATGTTCATCACGCCGATGCCGCCCACGAGCAGGCCGATCGAACTCAACACCGCCATTACCAGAAACGTCATCGCCGTGATCTGGTGAAAGTCTGAGACCATCTGCTCCGCCGTGGAGAGCGCGAAGGTGTCCGGCTTATCGTAGGGCACGCGCCGGTCGATGCGCAGGATCGCCCGCACTTCGTCCAGCGCAGCCGGCAGTTTGCCGTTGACGGCCGTCACCACGATCGCGTTATCGCGCGCATTCGGGTACATCTTCTGCATGGTGCCGTAGGGCAGCAGGATTCGGTTATCGGTGTCGCCGAAGAAACTGGCCGCCGGACGCAGCATGGTGCCGATGACCAGGAACTCGTGCCCGCCCACCGTGATGGTTTTCCCGATCGGGTCCATGTTGGCGTACAACCCCTTCTCGATATCCGCGCCGATCACCGCCACCGGCATGCGGCGATGGCTCTCTTCGTCCGTGAAGAAGCGCCCCAGGTGAATGTCCACCTGCCCGCTGCCGCGCGAATAGCCTTCTTCCACGCCCAGCAGGTTCACATCGTACATGTCATTGCCCATATATTTGGCGTTGACGATGTTGTTGTTGATGAAGAGCATCGCCGAGACGTCTTCGCACGCCGGGCAGCGCTCCCTCAGGTGCAGCACATTGTCGTAGGTCAGGCTCTTGCGCGTGCGCTCTTCCGGTGTCATGTTTCCCACGTGAAAGCCCACCGGGAACTTGAACACGATGATGGAATTGGGGCCGAAACTACGCAGCACAGAGGTCATTGAGGCGTCGAAGCCGCTCAGAATCGCCGCCACGCCGATGATGGTCCCGGTCCCGATAATCACGCCCAGCACGGTGAGAAACGCGCGCATCTTATGCGTGCGGATGGTTTCCATCGCGAGCAACAGCCCGTTGGTGAAGGCGCGTTTGGTCATGCGTTATCTCTCCACCCGCAGCGCTTCGATCGGGTCCAGTTTCGCCGCCCGCTGCGCCGGATAAATTCCGAAGAACAGCCCCACTGTCGCCGAGAGACCGACTCCGATGAAGACGCTCGACCACGGCAGCGCCATCGGCACGCTGGTGAAACTCCGCACCGCCACCGCCACCAGCCACGCAATTCCCACTCCGGCCAATCCCCCGACCGCGGAGAGCACGCTGCTCTCCACCAGGTACTGATTCAAAATGTCGCGGCGGCGCGCGCCGAGCGATTTGCGAATGCCGATTTCGTGGGTCCGCTCCGTCACCACGGCGAGCATGATGTTCATGATGACGATGCCGCCCACGATCATGAAGACGCTCACGATGCCCACGGCCATGCCGGAGATGGTCGCCGTCAGCCGGTCCCACAGATTCACAATCGTCTCCGAAGCGAAGATGGTGAAGTTGTCGTCCTGCCCCGGCCCGAGGTGGCGGTAGGAGCGCAGCAGCACGCGCACTTCGTCCTGCGCCTCCGCCAGTTTGTCCTGCGCCTTGGCCTTGGCGATGATGCGGATTCCGTTGTGGCTGCCATACGTCTTGAAGTAGCTCTCAATCGGGATCATCACGAAGTTGTCCTGCGAGTTGCCGAATACGCTGCCGAGGGATTTGGCGGTGCCCACCACTTCATAGGGCAGGCCTTCGATCTCGACGGTCTTGCCAAGCGGATCGCGCCCTGCAAAGAAACGCTCGCGGATGTCATTGCCGATGAATGCGACCGCCGCGTGCCGCCGCACCTCTTCATAGCTCACGGCGCGTCCGCTTTCGACCTGCACGTTGTTGATGGCCGGAATATTGTCGGTGACGCCTTCGATATCCACGCCCAGCACCGAATCGCCGTGCGAAGAGACGCGGGCACTGCGCTGCGCCATCATGCCGACATCCTTCAACAGCGCCGCCTTCTCCTTGACGAATTCAAACTCGTCCGGACGGATCTGCGGGTTGCGCCGCTGCATCTCCAGGAACTTCTTCGGGTCGAACGGGCCGAACCACGCCATGCGCACTACGCGGAACCCGTCCGAGCCCATATTGGAGACCTTCTCCGCGATATACAGGTTCATGCCGTGGATCAGCGCCGTGACCGCAATCAACGTAGTGGTGGCGAGGATGATGCCGAGCAGGGTGAGGAAACTGCGGAGCTTACTCTTGCGCAGGGAATCGAGCGCGATCCGGGTGGCTTCCCAGAAGGACGCGGCGAGGCGGAGTTGAGAAGTTTTGGGCACGCTTGCTATAGAGAAGACGCAACCGTGCCCGAAATGTTCCTGAGAATCTTACTTCAGAATCGCGTCGATGGCTTTTTGCGCGAGCGGCCCGATCAGTTCGTACCCGGCATGATTCGGGTGCAATCCGTCGTCCGTGATTTCGCGCTTCAACGCGCCCTGATCGTCCAGCATGGGGGTGAAGTAGTCGAGGTAGGCTGCGTTGTGCGAGGCCGCGTACGCTTTGATCCACTTGTTCAGTTCGATGATCTTGGAGTTGGGACGGCGGTTGCTCTGGTTCTGGATGTAATCGCACGTCGGCATCACCGCCGAGAAGATCACTTTGATGTGGTTGGCCTGCGCCAGTTCGTTCATCGAAGCCAGGTTGTCCTCGATCATCTCCAGCGTGGAGGGGCCGGTGTTGCCGGAGATATCGTTCGTGCCCGCCAGAATCACCACCGCCTTCGGCTGCAGCGCGATCACGTCCGGACGGAAGCGGATCAGCATCTGCGGCGTGGTCTGCCCGCTGATGCCGCGATTGATATACGGCTTGCCCGGGAAGAATTTGCCGTAGCGGCGTCCCCAGTTATCGGTGATCGAATCGCCCATGAAGACCACGCGCTCTTCGCCGGCAGCGGGCGCGGCGATCTTGGCATTGTCCGCGCGGTAGCGGTTCAGATTCGGCCAGTCCTGCAACGTCTTGGTGGCGCGGTCGAGCGCCGTCTTCATCTTGGCGGCATCGTCGGCCGATACCGGCGCGGCAGGCGCGGCGGCAGGAGCGGCCGCGGGCGGAGTGGTTTGCGCGGCCGCAAAAGAGGCCAGCAACAGGGCGGCAAAGAAACTTTTCATGGCTCTCATTATATTCGCCCTCGCCCCCTCTGCACCGCCCGCCCCCCATAAGTCCCCCTCACCCCCCCCCGTGGCGCGGACAT
>CAIRBY010000191.1 GCA_903876865.1 uncultured Acidobacteriia bacterium | reverse complement strand
CGGATATGCCGGATGCCCCTAGCGTGGGCGGTGCTCCGAATCCGGGCAGCCTGCCGGGGATGGACTTCAAGGCAGTGGCTCCGGCTCCGGTGGCGCCGGCAGCGCCCGCGGCGACGGTTCCTGGCAAGGGTACGGATGCGAAGGCCGCGGTGAAATCGGGCGGACAGATTCAGCAGGCACAGCTGATTTACCGCAAGGATGCAGAGTATCCGAAGATCGCCAAGCAGACGGGCGCGCGCGGCGTGGTCACGCTGAAGGCGATGATCGGGAAAGACGGGCTGATCAAATCGGTGAAGGTGGTATCCGGACATCCGATGCTGACGAACGCGGCGGTGGAAGCGGTGAAGCAGTGGCGCTACCGTCCGACGCTGTTGAACGGGCAGCCGGTGGAGACGGAGACGGAAGTGTTGATCAACTTCGTGGGCGACCGGTAGAGCGTCGGCGGGTGGGAATGAGGGCAAGCTGAAGCAGGCCCCACCAAGGGCTGGTTGATTGGAAGCGGGGCGGGCTGTGCTTTGAGTGGGGAGCGGGACGAGGGCGTCCCGCGCAGACCGGGGGGCTGCCCCACTAGGGTGAGGGATCAGGCGGGAATGCGGGCAAGCCAAAGCGCCCCACCGAGGGCTATAGACAGGTCGGCATGAGCTGGAGTTCGGGGACGGCGGCGCGGGCGGGGAGCTTGGCGACGGCGACGATGGCTTCGGCGACATCGACGGGCTGCAGGGCCTTGGAGAGCATCTCGGCGGAGGGTTTGACCGGGCGGTTCTCGAGGATTTCAGTATCTACCAGACCGGGGCAGACCACGCAGGTGCGGATGCCGTTTTCCTTCTCTTCCACGCGAATGGCGTGGGCCATACCCAACATGCCTCGTTTGGAGGCCTGATAGGCGGCTCCGGAGACATCGGGCACGATGCCGGAGATGGAGGCGACGTACATCAGGTGTCCGGCGCCGCGCTGGCGCATGGCGGGAAGGACGGCCTGGGTGGCGTAGTAGGCGCCGTTCAGGTTGACGGAGATCATGCGGTCCCAGATGACGGGGGTGAGGCGGGTAAGGGCGCGATCCTTCACGTTGGTGCCGCTGTTGTAGACCAGGATATCGATGGGGCCGAGACGTTCGGCGGTGAGGGCGGCGAGAGCTTCCATGTCGGCGACGCGGGCGGCATCGGCGACGGCGATCTCGATGGCGAAGCCTTCGGCGGCGAGATCCTGCTGCAATTGAAGCAGGCGCTCTTCACGGCGGGCGGCGGCCATGACGCGCGCGCCTTCGCGGGCGAAGAGCATGGCGGTTTCACGGCCGATGCCGCTGGAAGCGCCCACTACCAATACAACCTGATTTGTCAAAGGGACCATGAAGACGATTGTAACGGCATTGGCGTGAAAATGGCCGGCGCCCCCCGGTGAAGGGAGCGCCGGCCAAGGTTACATGACTGACGGGCGGATCAGAAGCGGAGCTTCAGACCGAACTCGATGATGCGCATGGGCTGCACGGAGGTGACGTTGGAGTAGCCGACACCGGTGCGGTACTGGTTATAGATGGTGACCGGGTTGGTGGTGCCGGAGGCGATGGCGCGCTGGGCGAGCTGGTCGGGCAGGTTGTAGACGTTGAAGCCCTGGGCATAGGTGGCGCCGTTGGCTTTGTACTGCACGCCGGAATTGATGCCGGTGCGGCGGACCATGTTGAAGACGTTGTAGCCCGCGGCACGGAATTCCAGGGTTTTGCCTTCGGCGATGCGGAAGTGCTTGGTCAAGGTCATATCGTTGACGAAGGTGCCGGGAGCGTTGAAGAAGTTGCGCGGTCCGGTGCCGGGGTTAGAGGGATAGACGGACGGGATCGCGAGGGCGCCGGGATTGAAGTAGATCGACGAAT
>CAIRBY010000190.1 GCA_903876865.1 uncultured Acidobacteriia bacterium | reverse complement strand
CCCGATCCCTCATCACCAGAATGGGACGAAGCGGATGGGACGAAGCGGATGGGACGCGGGCGCTCGATCTTCGGGAGACACGTAGCTGAACATCGCATTTTGCTTGAGGTCTGAGCCGCGCAGAAAACAAAGACGATCACAAATATCTCAAGGTCACGGCTTGACTTACTTTTTCAGCACCGTCTTCAGCTTGCCTGCACTCTCGATTCGCATTCCCGCCTGGCACTCCTACCGCTTCACCACCCCCAATACACCCCGTACCCTTCCACCGCCGCGACCCGCCTGTTGGATCAACTCCGCCCCGGCACTGCAAGCCCGCGCTCATCAGCCCGCAGGGCGCAAGATCGTAGCCCACGGCGCAAGCCGAATAAGCGTTAACCTAAGAGTAGGAGTACCTACCTCTTGCTCGTGGGGGCTCGGCTATCGCTCGGGAGATCATACCCCAACTCCGCAGAACGGTCGAGAGGCTCTGAGGCAACAGTACCGCGGCGCCCACCTGGCGATACAGAAATTCACTCTCGCGCCACCGGCTGCGTCGCGGTTGCCAAGGGGTAGCCCCAGGGAATAAATGATTCCGCCGTTTGGATCATCCGCTCGATCAGCAGACCGACAAAGAGTTTGCCTTCCAGCCAGGCCTGCGAGCTGATGGGGTCCTTCTTGGGGAGATGACCGAGGCCCAGGATAGACTTCATGCGCTTGAAGACCATTTCTATCTGCCACCGTAGGCGATAGAAATCCAGCACCTGCGCCGTCCTCACGTCTTTTGGCAGCGTCGTCCAGACCATGAAATATTCCGCGAATTCGAGAGCTTCGTCTGTAACCGTTAGCCTGCTTCGTTGGGCACGTCGTTTCATCCGCTGGTGTGCCCATCGAGTTGCCTCCACGCTCTGCCGCAGTGCGATCAGCCGGCCAGCGATCCATTCGCCATTTGTATTTCTCGCTTGTGCTAGGTATTCGCGCACCGATCTGCCCTTCAGCAGTCGCAAGTGAGCGAGCAAGTCTATGCGCTTGCCAGCGCGATCATACAGAGGCAGCGCCGCGCGGTTCAATCGCACGATTACATCGCCGCCCGCGTTCACCACATGCGAAACCCCAGGCGGTGCCGCATAGACCCGGTCCCCCATCATAATGTCCCCGGCCTTGACCGGCACCCGCCGGAACGTTTCGCCCCCTTCCTTAATGTCAGTCAGCTGAAAGAAGTCGCATTGCAGGTCCGCCAGATTGACCACGTAGTGAACCTTAAAATCAGTACCGGTGCTTCCTGGCTCAGAGATAGAAGTTGCCTCCACTGCGCGCAAGCGCCTTCCAGTAAATTCCATGGGGAGTTCGGCCTCCCCGCGTGTCTGCTGCGCGAGCCAGCGAAGCCACGCCTCAGCCGCCCGCAACCGTTTGAAAACTCCAACCGCGCTGATCTGCGCCAGACCCGATGCGCTCGCCCTCGCGGCGGTCTCCGCCAGCGAACAGCCGCTTGCCAGGTGGATCAACAGGACTCGCAGCACCACCGCTGGGTCAGTAATGTACCGCGCACGCCGTATCGCGCCTAGTTGGCGAGCTTGATCCTCCCATCCTTGTGGCAGGAATGAGGACAGAATCTCCCAATTCTCGAACTCAGCCAAGGCTGTCATCGAGGGTTTCATGAGCCCAGCATACACAAACCCGAACCCAGCGGCAATACCCTAGGTTAACGCTTATTCGGCGCCAGCCATGGGACAACCGTCCCACCCCATCCAGCCCCGGCACGGGGCGTAACTCCCCCTACTTCTTCACCACCCCCCAATACACCACGCACCCTTCCACCGCCGCGTGCTCCCGGTACACGCCCTTCACCCCATACGTGTCCTCATCGCCCTCATCGCAGCTATACGCCGTCTCGAATATCCCGGACCGCACCTGCGCCTTCACCTGCGCCTCCGTCAGGATGTGCATCAGCGCACCCTCCGCCGGCGGCAGCACCACCTTGTGCGTGTAAGAAAGTTCGTACCCCGGCGGCGGCGCCCGGTGCGTCAGGAAGTAGATCGGTTCGTCGCCGAACACCACCGCATCCTTCGCCGTCACCTGCTGCACCTTCGCCGCGATCTTCTCGTACTGCGGCCACGAATCCCCGCCCGCGCGATCGTTCAGCGCCTTCCCCAAGCCCAGCGCGAACAGAAACGCCAGCAGCCAGACCGGCCATAGCGGACGCGGCGCATCCAGCACGCGCGACACAATTGCATACAGCCCCGCCGCCGCTAGAATTGCCGCGAACGGCGCCGTCAGCAGGAAGTAGCGCGCGAAGGTCGGATGCGCCCTCCCCACCGTCGCCGCCAGCACCGCTGCCAGCCACGCGGACAGCACGTACTCAGATCGCTGCGCGCTGCTCCACCCGCTGCGCCGCAAGACGAAGGCGAGCCCCGCGATCGCCAGCAGACCCAGCAACAGCGCCTGCCCCGAATCGATCCACCCGGTCAGGATCTCCAGATCGTGCCGTGTCGTCTCCGGCCAGTAGAGCCGCCGGAAATAGACGTGGTACCGGAACAGGTTGAACCACGTCTGGCTGAACCCGCGCGCGAACAGCACCCACACCGGCGCGAACGGCACCGCCGCCCCCACCGCGAACGCCGCGAACTTCAGCCACCGCTTCCCCGCGCGGTTGTAATACAGAATCCACAGCAGAAACACCGGAGCCGCCGTGAACGTCAACAGAGAGGCGGCCGCCGCCACGCTCGCGAAACACCCCACCAGCGCCGCCGCAATCGCAGACTCCCGCTCTACCGCCCGCGGAGCCATCCGGAATGCCGCCGCCAGTCCCAACAGGCACATCCCGTACGCCTGCAGCGAACCGTACGTGAACACATGCGCGCTCAGCCCGAAGGTGCACAGCGCCGTCAACCCCGCCACGAACCGCCACTCCGCCACCGGGAACCGCCGGTACGCGTAATCCGTGATCAGTCCCAGCGCCGCGATCGTCAATAGCGCCTCGAAAAAATGCGGCACCCGCCACGTCTGCCCGAACACTTGCAGCCACAACGCATTCCAATACGCGTTCAACGGCGTCTGCGGGAAACAGAAATCCAGATACGGTGTGCGCCCGTCGCCGATCAGTTGCGCTGCCAGCAGATGATAGCTTTCGTCAAACGTGAACGCGAGCGTCTGCGAATACGCAATCAACAGCGCCGCATAAATCGCCAGCAGCGCGCACAGCCACAGGTAGGGTCGCCGGAAAGTAGAGTCCACTTAGAAAAGTGTGGCACAGCCCCGGCCTTTGCTCCCAGTCTGTCCCCGTTCTGTGCTCCGCCGGCTGCTCGGGCCATTCTCCGCTACATCGTACCCACCACCATCACGTATGGATACGTGTACCCGAACCCCGCCTTCGACTCCCGCAAATACT
>CAIRBY010000189.1 GCA_903876865.1 uncultured Acidobacteriia bacterium | reverse complement strand
GATCAAGACCGGCTCCGATGGATACGCGAAGTTCCAGGTTTCCGATGGCAGCACGTTTGAAGTCTTCCCGAACACGCAACTCACCTACCGCAAGACCTTCGGCGTCGGCGACCTGCTGAACGTGTGGCTGGGCAAGGTGAAGGTGTACATTCAGCACCTGCCGGGTGTGCCGAATCCGAACAATGTGACCACGCCGACCGCATTGATCTCCGTGCGCGGCACGGTGTTCGACGTGGATGTGGAAGATGCGGACGGCACCACCTTCGTCACGCTGGATGAAGGCATCGTGGACGTGCGTCACCTGTTGGTGGCGTCGCCCGTGGTGCGCCTGATTCCGGGCGGATCGGTCCGCGTGATTCCGAATCAGCCGCTGGCTCCGCTCGCGAGGGATAAGAGCGGGATCGCCCGCAAGATACTGCAAATGGCGCAGGACGCGGCGCGGCAAGTCCTGTACCAGCGCGCCGGCGCTCCGAGTGTGGGGGGCAGCGGCGGCAGCGGACCGGTGGCAACTTCCACCGGCGCTCAGGGCGACAAGGGCAAGACCACCGGTACCACCACAAGCGGCAGCGGTTCCACCACCGGAGCCCCGACCGGAGCCCCGACCGGGGCACCCACGGGCGCACCCACGGCACCTCCGCCTCCGGGCGGCGGTGGCGGCGACGAATAGCCTGCCCGCTCTCACGCGGCGGATTGCGCGTGATAGATTGGGACTGTGCGGCTGACAGTTTTTCTCCTAGCCTTCGCGGCGCTCGCTCAAACACCTGCCCCACAACGCACTACCATCGGACTGGAACCGAGTTGGGACATGGCTGTGGTGCTGGCGGAGATCGGCGCCAACGCCGACCGGATTCTACCCGCGCTGGGGCGGATTGACGCCAAGGCGTGGGTGGCCAAGGGCGCGAGCGAAACCTACGTGGCGCAATTGGATTCCAGCCTGCAGCAGGTGCGCGCGGCGGGAGACGAAGCCAAGTCTCTCTCCAGGAACCCCGAGAAGCTCTCGGCGGCGCTGCAACTGCTCTTCCGCCTGGAGGGAATCGAAACGATGCTCGGTTCGCTCGGCGAGGGTGCGCGCAAGTATCAGAGCCCGCAAATCGCGCAGGCGCTGGCGCAGGTCTACGCGGAGGGCGGCGCCAATCGCGACCGGTTCCGGCAATACATCGTGAACCTGGCGGCGGAACGCGAACAACAGTTTGAAGTGATGGATCGCGAGGCGCAACGCTGCCGCGCGAACCTGATGGCGCCGACACCGCCGAAGAGTACGGGAAGGAAAAAGTAAGCAACCATGCCGTTCGCCTGTAGTATTTGCGGAGAGGGATCCACCCGGATCTGCGCACGCTGCACCAAAGACGCCTGCGACAACCACCTCTGCGAGAAGTGCCTGAAATGCAGTGATTGCTGCGAATGCGAAGTGCGCCTCTCCGAGCCCGTAACCGTGGCGCGAGTGGTGGTAGCGGCGGAGGCCTTGCCGCACGTGGACGAAATCGCGGCGGCGGTGGAAATCGCGGTGGAACCCGAAGCCGAACACGCACCGGCAGGGGAACCGGAAGCGGAGCCCTTGGCCGAAGCCGCCATCGAACCGGCTATCGAACCGGCAGCCGAGCCCTTAATCGAGAACCTGCCACCGGACGCCTGAGGCGTTGCGGGTCCGTCAATACGCCGCGGCGATCTGCTTGCGCACGAATTCCAGGTCTTTGCGGAAGGCGATGATTTCGTCCTTCGCCGGATACCGCACCTCGATGGTGAGAGGTCCGACGAATCGGGCGCGCGCCAGCGCGGTGAAGAACTTGCCCCAATCCACTACGCCCTGTCCGAGCGGGCAGGGAATGGCTCGCTTGGGCCCATCGCCCTCTTTGCTCCAGGTGAAATCGCGGACGGTCACGGCTTTCATGCGTGACTGCGCGAGTTTCCGCGCGGCTTCGGCGCCTTCCACTCCGGCGGTCTGGGCGGCGAAGCCGGGGTCGAAATCATAGCCGATCCAGCGCGGGTCCACGCCGCGGATCAGGCCATCGACATCGGCGATATCCGCGCCGAAAAACTCGGAAGACGAGTTGTGCACGGCCATGGCGACGTTGTACGCACGCCCCACCGAGGCCAGCGAATAGAGGTCGCGCTGCACCTGAGCGAGGCGCATTTCGATATTGGGAGTGTTGGCGAACTTCCAGTATCCGGGGCGGAAGAGCGGCACGCCCATGAAACCGGCGATGCCGAGAACCTGCCTGCCCAGCGGATCGTTGCCCGAAGTGGCGGGCATGGTGACGATCGCCACTTCCAGACCCACCCCGCTGACGGCTTCCATGGCGCGCATCATATCGGTCTGCGACGCTCCCGGGTCCAGATGGCTGCCGGGCATGATGGCCATATTGCAGCCATCGAAGCCCAGATCGCGCAGCACCATGCCCACAGCCTCATACTCCACTTTGATCAGGTGCTGAGAGTAGAGGCAGACGGCAGGCGAGGTGCGCGGCTTGGGCGCGGTGCGGGGGCGCGGGACGCGCGGGCCATCCTGCATGCCCGGCGGGGACGGCGGAACGGGCGGTAGCGGGTCCTGCGCCGCAGCCACGGCTGCGGCGGCAAGACCCGCCAGAATCTCGCGTCTGGAAAGTGCCATGCGTTCGTCTCCTATTCTAGCGGAGGCGGGGTGGGGAAACGCATGAGCGCGAGGCAATGCGGCTTCAGTTGCCTGCCTGTTGCTGCGCGAACGGGCCGATCACGGGCAGCACCACGGTCTTGCCCTGATACGCCTGAATCAGCAGGTACAGCCAGAGGCCGAAACAAGCCAGTGAGACAAGCGGACCAAACTCCCAGAGGTGAATGGCAATCAGCATGGCGTGGGCAACCATACTGAACACGATGCAGGCCACATTCATGAAAATCGACTGGAAGGCGTGAAAGCGAATATTGCGATTCTGATTATACGGAGCCAGCACGAGGAAGAGGATCCCCGTGATGAAGCCGAGCGAATAGCAGAGCGCGGCGGCCACGTTATCGGCTAATCCGCCGGCGGCGGGTGGGGCGGAGTACCCCGGAGGCGGCGCAGCGGCCCCTATGGGACTTCCACACTTGGGACAAAAACTTCCACTCACCGACGAACCACAACTGGCGCAAAACGGCATAGTAGTTCCTCCTTGATAGAGTCTACGTTAGACTCTACCTCAATCGGAGAGCAATCGGGCTACTTACCTGGAGCGCCGAGCAGAAATTGGGGTACTACCGCACCGGCGGCGGCGCAGACAATCAGGGCGGGCGTGCCGGCGCCCATGGCGTCTACAAACAGGCCGAGCAGCGTGCCGATGCCGGCGCCGACCACAACGACCATCAGTCTTCTGAGCATTTATTTTATTGTACGCGCTGGCGGCGACGCCTAGTTTACCGCCGGGGGTTTGGCGGGGGCATCGGGATCCACAATATAGAGTTTCTCGCCCGGATGCAGCAACTTCAGGCGCTTGCGGATTTCCAGCTCCTGCGCCGCGGGGTTGGTAGTGAGGCGGTGGATGTAATCCTTCTGCCGCTCCACTTCCCTTCGGAGCCGCGCGTTGCCCTGCTCCATGCGGTCGATCTCGCGCTTCTTTTCCTGCCAGGCATGCATGCCCTTCGGAAAAGCCAAAAAGGCATAAACCACCGCCAGTAAAAAAACGATTACATACGCGGTTCTGGTTACAGGCGCTTTCATGCGACGATAATGCCTGGACCATAATATCAACATTGGTCCTGGATTAGAACCTGGATTCATTCTGCGCTGAAGTTTAATGACCAACTTAATTGTTGTGCTTACCACATGCGCCACGGAGGCCGACGCGGAGCGGATCGCACGGCAGTTGATCGACTCGCGCCTCGCCGCGTGCGTCAGCGTGGTCCCGCAGGTGCGCAGCTTTTACCGTTGGAAGGGGCAGGTGGAGACTGCAGGGGAGTGGCTGCTCCTGATCAAAACCTCGCGCGAACACTTCGGGACGCTGCGTGTGGAGATGGAAAAATTGCATCCTTACGAACTGCCGGAGTTGCTGGCTTTGCCGGTGGTGGCGGGGGAACCGAACTACCTGAACTGGGTGGCGGCGAATCTGGCAGCGGCGAATCCGGAAGCGGCGAATCCGGAAGCGGCGAATCCGGCAGCGGGGACCGGCGAATGACAGCACTGATTTTCGACATGGACGGAGTCCTGATCGACTCCAACGACATGCACCGCAAATCCTGGACGGAGTTCAACCGCCGCTACGACCTGGACACCACCGAAGAGATGCACCGCCGCATGTACGGCAAGCGCAACGACGAGATCGTACGCGATTTCTTCGGCGCCGGACTCAGCGACGAGGAGGCGGTGGCCCGCGGCCGCGCCAAAGAGGCGCTCTACCGCGAGATGGTGGGCTCCGGCGTGGAAACGATGCTGGTCCCGGGGGTACGTGAGTTCCTGGAGCGCTACCGTGCGCTTCCTATGGCGATGGGCAGCAATGCCGAACCGGAGAATATCGAATTCCTGCTGGAAGGCGCGGAGCTGCGCGACTACTTCGGGGCGGTGGTGGATGGGCTGCAGGTGGCCAATGCCAAACCTCACCCCGACATCTATTTGCGCGCCGCAGGCCTGCTCGGAGTCGCGCCCGAAGACTGCATCGTCTTCGAGGACTCCCATTCCGGCGTCGCCGCGGGAGTGGCGGCGGGGATGCGGGTTATCGGCATCCGTACCACCTTCGTTAACTTGCCCGGGACGATCCTGACCGTGGATAATTTTCTGAGTAGGGACTTGGAAGTATGGCTGCAGGCGCAGTTACGGGCCGCGTAAGTCGTTGGTGTGTCGCAGTACCGGCAATTGCGGTACTGGCGGCTATTTCTGCACCCGCCCAACAGCGCATCACGCTCTGGCAATTGGGATCCCGCTCCGGCACCGAATTCTCAGCCACTTACAAAGGGCAGCTGGTCACGGTGCGAGGTGTGGCCTCGGCGCCGCTCTTCCGCTTCGCGGACTACCGATTGCAGGCGATTCAGGATGGCCGCAACGGCGGCCTGCTGCAACTTCCGCCCACCGGCCCGCTGGCCGGCCCCTACACTCCCGGCGACGAACTGGAAGCAACCGGCAAGGTGGGAATGCGGTATGGCCAGACCGTACTGATTGCCGAACGCGTGACCGTGGTTGGCCACGTGCCGGCGCCATCGCCCAGGGAACTCCGCGTGCGCGACCTGCAGAGTACGCTCCACCTGGGCGAACTGGTACGCACCACGGGCACCGTGGAAGAAGCCACCTGGAACTCAGGCGGAGCGCTGGTCATCTTGCCGGGCAGCGGCGAATCCTACCACCTCTTCATTCCTCAGACCCCCGGACATGCCCGCACGCCCCTGGATTCGATCCGTAAAGGAGACACGGTCCGCGTGACCGGCGTGGCGGCGCAATACGCTCCGCTGGCCCCTTACAACACGGGTTTCGAGATGTTGGTCGCGGACATCACCGATATCGTGCCGGTGGAGCACCAACCCACGGTGCCGCAACCAGTCATCGCGGGTGGGATCGTAGTGATCCTGCTGGTGACCTTCTCCCTGTGGAGCCGGGAGCGCCGCCTGCGTTCGCAGCGCCGCCGCTTGCGGCGCACCTACAAACTGGGCGAAGAGATCCTGGGCGCCTCTTCGGCGGCGACGATTCTCAAGCGATTGGCCGAGGCGCTGCCCGGCATCATCGGCGTGACCCGGGTTCACCTGTACGTCTACAACCGCACCGCGAAGACCCTGGACGCCATCGAGCAGGACGAGCGTGGCGGCTCCACCTCGATCTCCCTCTCCTCCCCCCCGGGCGGCACACCGGCGGGCGCCGTCGCCTGCTTCCACTACCGCACGCTGCTGGTGATTCCCGATATCGATCGCAGCCCGTTCCCAATTGCCGGGAAGACCGGCGAGCAAACACCCAAGAGCCTGCTCTTTGTGCCGATGATGGCGCAGAGCGAAGTCATCGGCGTGCTGGAACTGGATCAGGACGACCGCGTGCGCGATTTCTCGGCAGACGAACAGGCGCTGGCGCAGCACCTGGGCAACCAGATCGGCGTGGCGATCCGGCTGTTGGATCAGCGCACGGTGCAGGAGCAGCTTTTCCGGACGGAGAAGATGGCGGCGGTCGGCCGTTTGATTTCCGGCGTGGTGAACGAGTTGCAGACGCCGCTGGCATCGATCGTCGACCTTGCCCACAAAGCCTTGGACAAGGCCCGCGGCGGTCCGGCGGAGCGCGAGGTTTCGGCCATTGGCGCCGAGGCCACCAAGGCCAGCGGCATGGTATCGCGGCTGGTGAGTTTCGCCGCGGCGGAACAGACCGAAGCCAAACAGGTGGACGTGAATGCGCTGCTGCGCAGCCTGATCGAGTTTCGCGAAGGGGATTGGAAGGCATCGGGAATTCAAGTCCGGGACAATTCGTCCCGCGAGCCCATGTTCGTTCTGGGCTCGCAGGGCCAGTTGGAGCAGGTCTTCCTGAATCTGTTCGTGCACGCGGAGCAATCGCTCGCGGCTTCGGAGCAAAAGACGATCCGGATCCGCACCAGTCTGCTGGCGCGCCGTGTGCTGGTGGAGATTTCCTTCACGTCGCCGGCGGACCTGCGCAAGCCGGAGGATACGGCGGCGGTGCTGGGAGTGACGCGAAGCGTCATCGCCGGGCACGGCGGCGAGGTGCGGCTGATCGAAAAGAACAATACCGATCCGCGCTTTGAAGTGGAACTGCCGGCAGCCGTGAAGGAACGCGCGGCTCCGGGTCTGGGTTCCGGCGCTCCGCCGCGGGATGCCTCACGCCGCATGACCGCGCTGGTGATCGAACCGGACGACGCCACTCAGCGCCAATTACTGGTGCTGTTGAGCGCCGAAGGCTACCGCGTAGTCCCGGTGACGAACTCCGATACCGGGCTGGATTTGGCACAGCGCATCCGCTTCGACGCGGTCTTCTGCTCGCTCCACGCGCCCGGGCTGAACTGGGTGGAACTCTCCGAACGGATGCATTCCCGGGTGGGCGGCTTTATCCTGCTGGCGGATGGATACGACGCCGAACTCTCCGCCGATTTCGAAGGCGACGGACAGTTTGTGCTGGCCAAGCCGGTACAGGAGAAAGAACTGGCGCGCGTACTGCAACTGATCGAACCGCAGAAGGCCAACGTGATCCCCTTCAAGACCGGCACGGCGTAGCCACGCGACCCCGTTCGATCGAAGAGGCAGCGTAGGGCAGGCGTTTCCGCCTGCCAACGCTTCCGCCTGCCAAAATTTCCCGCTGCCAACGTTTCCGCCTGCCAACCAGGCACACCAGAAGAGTTTGCAGCCGTTTCCGCCTGCCCTACTGCGCGTCTTCATGCCACTTTGCGTACCCGGCGCTTCGCCTCTCCCGCCAAGAACCTACCCCCGCAGCAAGGCCAGCACTGCCTGTGGCGCGGAATTGGCCTGTGCCATCACGGCGATGGAGGATTGCTGGAGGATCTGGGCCTTGCTCAGATTCGCAGCCTCGGCAGCTACATCGGAATCACGGATCTGGGATTCCGCCGAGGAGAAATTCGTGACCTGCGATTGCGCCAGGTTCAGGGCGTAGCTCAGCTGATTCTCCGCCTTGCCGACTATGGCTTGGGCGGCGCCCAGCCGGTTGATGGCGGTGGCGAGCGCGGTGATGACCTGCCCGGCGCCCGTCTGTGTATCGATTTTCAGAAGCTGCGTGGAGCCGATGGCGAAGGAACTCTGCGTCAGCGCGGCGCCGCTGTTTACGCCGCCTGCCTGAGGGGAGGCGGAGACCGCCACGCTGAAACTCTGCAGGCTACTGAGGAAACTGAGCTTTTCCGCTCCGCCGATATCCTGCTTGACCGCCATGATCTTCTGCAGCACCGGGTTGCCGCTGCGCTGGAGTTGGGCATTGATGGCGGTGATCGCGAGATCGAGATCGCTCCCCCCGCGGCCGTTGGAGTTGTTCTGCAACGTGACTGTGGCTGTCTGGGTTGCGCCTGTAGCCGGGTCCGGCGTGGAGATCGCGAGGGTCTGCGTTTCTCCACCGTAAACCATGGGGGTAAAGGCCAGGGGCGCGGTGGCGGTGTCACCCGTGGATTCGATCGCCGAATTCGACGCGGCGGCAACGGTAAGCGTGGCGGAAAACGGGACTCCGGTGACGCCAAAACCGAGGTTCGCGGCCGCCGTACTACCCGCGGCATTGACCCGGAAGAAGGTGCCGTTGGCGGAGGAGATCGAGAGCGCCCCGGCGGCAACCGTGGCTGTCAGTCCGGCCACTTGCAGGGTCGGGTCGGCGAGGAATGCGTTGTTGAGCGCGCTGGCGAGGCTTGCACCACTTCGGGACAGGCCGGCATAGCTCGCCGAGGCGAGACCCAGCGCAACTTGCGCCGTACCGCCGGTAATCGCAAGCGTGGAACTCGCGCCTTTGGAGTTGGAGGCGAGCACCAGCGCCCCGGTGGGATCGAGCGAAGCGGTGACACCGAGAGCAGCCGCGTTGAGTTGCGCCATGGCATCGGCGGCGCTGGTGGCTCCCGCGGCGAAGGTCATGGTCTGCGCCGCACCATCCACCGTGAACGTGAGCGTATCGCCCGGATTGACTGTGAGTGCGCCGCCTGCGCCGGCCGCACTGGTCGCAGCGGTGGCGTCCCCTTGCGAGAGGTCGAGTGGTGGAACGGTGATCGACGGCGCTCCGTTCAGGGAGAACTCCAGGTGGGCAGTGCCGGCGGCCGTCGTATTGTCATAGGCCGTGCCCTGGATCGAGGCGTAGTCCACCGCGTTGCCCGGCCCCGCAGCGAAGGAACCGAGGCCCAGGGCGTTGGCCGTATCGCCGGTGGCCTGCACCGCGAAGGCCTCTCCCAGGGAATCGGTGAATACCAGCGGAGCGCCCGCACTCCCGCTTACGGAGATCCCGGCGGAGCGCAGGGCCTCATTCCCCGCGACTTGGGAAGTGAGATCGGCAATCGCCAGGGCGGTCGTGGTGGAACCCGGCTTGAGCGCAAGGTCCACCGGAGCCGCTAGGCTGGCGCCCGTGACGCGCACCGTCACTCCGGCGGGCGTGAAGACGGCGGCAGCGGCGGCCGTGTTGGCGCCGGTCACGGTGCTGGCGATGGGAACTCCGGCGGTGCCCGCGATACCGTTGTTGAGGACGAAATTGCCTAGGAAAGCGTTGGCCACCGTATCGCCGGCTTCCACCTGAAAGGGAGTGGACGCGGAACTGAATTCCAGGTTCATGCCGTTGCCGGCGGACGCGGTGATCGCCGCAGCCTGAAATGCGGTCGCGCCAGAGCTGTTGCCGTTGGCGGCGAGCGAGATACCGGCATTGAGCGCCGCCACCAGGCCATTGAGGGTAGTGACGCCCTGCAGGTTGGCGGAGACCTTGATTTTATTGGCGCCGGAGAAGCCGGGCGCGGAGAAATAGAAATCGGTGTAGCCGGATACGGCGGTGGTGTTGGCCGCATTGCCGAGAATTTGCGCGACCGTGTGGTTGAGGGAACCCGGGCCGATATCGGCGGGAGAGACCACCTGCATCCCCGCGGTGCCGCCCAGGCCGAGGCTGGCCGAATCCACCGCGGAGGCGCTTAAATCGACACCAACTTCGGTAGCGCTCCCGGCCGCCCCGCCACTGCCGCCGCCGATGAACACGGCAAGGCTCCGGGTAAAGTTGCCGCTCTGATTCAGGCCGATGGATTGGGCCTGCCGGTTCACTTCCGCGAGCAGGGTCTGGAATTCGGAATCGAGCGTAGTTCGGTCGCCCGTGAACGTGCCCGAAGAGGATTGAGTGGCCAGCGTCTTGAGCCGGTCCAGGATTTGCGAGATGTTGGCGAGGCCGCCATCCATGATCTGGAGTTGGGAGATGGCATCGTTGGCGTTGCGCACGCCCTGCGTGAGTTGGGCTGTCTCGTTACGGAAATTGTTGGCGATGGAGAGGCCGGCGGGATCGTCCCCGGCGCTGCTGATGCGGTAGCCGGAAGAAAGCCGCTCCATGGTCTGGCTCTGGAATCTGGTGTTGACCTCCAGATTGCGCTGCGCCACCAGGGCGTTGACGTTGGTGTAGAGCGAAATGGACATGAGCGCCTCCCGGTTAACCCCGATTCCCCTGTGCGGCAGGAACGGCCCCAGCGGGGACGGACCCGATGGGGCGGAGACGCGCGACCAGACCGGAGATCGACTCCGGATGGGTTGCCCCTGCGGCGGCCTGGTTTTCTTCCCTCACCAGTTTCACCTCGCGCGCCATGATTGTGAGTTCGCGCGGCGCACGGATCCCCACTTTGACGCGGGAGCGGCCGATGTGTGCAATGACAATTTCGATGTCGTCGCCGATCAGGATGGTCTCACCCAGACGGCGCGACATCACGAGCATACCGGGACCTCTTGTGGCATCAGCGCGAACTGCAGCGAGTAGCCGGATTCCAGCGAAAGCGACTGCACCGCGCGGCGGGTTTTCAGATTGACCACCACCGGAGCCAGCAGATTGGCGGTAGGACCGCTCTCCCGCAGGGAGAGGACCGCGAGACAGAGCACATCTTCCCCAATCACCGGCTGGCGCGAAACCGCGAGCCCCAGTTCCGCAAGATCCTCCGCGCAGATGCTGAGCCGGTAGGCTGGATCCGCGGCAAGAATGGGCAGGGTGAGGAAGCAGAGCGCGGGATCCTCCAGGCTTTGCAGATACACCAGCGGGCTGGTCTCGGCAAAAGCCAGAGCGACAAAGCGCGTGCGATCTTCGAAGCCCGGCAATCCGGCGGTGAACAGCAATTCCGATTCCGGTTCAAAGGAGACGTTTCCGAAGTTCTTCGTGAGCAATTCTGGCATACCACCTCGTACTGTCCGGTAATCGGCGGAAGCGGGGAAAAGCTTTAGGGCGCCGGAGCCGCCAACCGAATCAGCTGCGATGGAATCAGCTGCGATAGAATCAGGAGTCATGCATTATCGGCGGATTGTCTGTTTCTTGCTAGGCCTTTGGATGGGGGGCGGGCTCCTGATGACCTGGTACGGCGCTCGGAGTTTCGGCACCGTGGAGGAGATCATGAACCAGTCCAATCCGGCCTTTGTGCTGCAGACCAAGCCCCTGGGACCGGCTGTGACCCGCCTGGTGCTGCGCTACGAAGTGGCGGAGCAGAACCGCTGGCTCACCCGAAGCTGGGAGACGATGCAGATTCTGCTGGGCTGCCTGTTCTTTGGCTACCTGCTCTTTGGCACCACGGAGGGCAAGTTCTCGCTCGTGGTGATGCTGATGATGCTGGCGGTGACGCTGGTGCAGCACTTCCTCCTCTCCCCCGAATTGGGCAACCTGGGCAGGGCGCTGGACTACCTTCCCAACGACGTGGCCAATCAGGAACGGGCGAAGTTCTGGCTGATCCACAATAGCTATCTGGCGGCGGAAGCAGTGAAGTACGGGCTGGGGATTATTCTGGGAGTGATCGTACTGAGCCGCAAGCGCTCAGGAGATCCCCTCAACCAGTTCAATATGATCGATAAAGCCAATCACCGCCATGTCAATTGGTGAGTTGGGACGCCCTACGCTGGTCATGGCGGCGAAGCCATCCGTGGTCAGCAGCACCTGATCTCCCGCACCGGCATCCACCGCATCCACCGCGATCACGGCATCGCCGCGATTCGTGCCATCCAGATTGAGCGGCTGCACCAGCAGCAGTTTGCAGCCCTGGTGGCTGGGGTGCTTCTGGGTGGCGGTGAGTTCTCCGACGACGCGCGCGATCAGCATAAGTTCAACTCTTGCGGGCAGCTTTCCGCGGCGGCGCGGATGGCGACACTCTGAGCGGGGACATGGCGGACGCTGCCTTCAGGTGAATGGAATCCACGATGCCGACGATCGTGGTGTCGAAGGCCGGCTGAGCGGGCAGAAACGGGAAAGTCGCCTCCTTGCCGCGCACCCAATAAATGATCTCACTGACGCCGGCGCCGGTGCTATCGGAGCAGACGAGTGGTTTGCCGGTGGACTCCAACTCGGGGGTAAGCGGCTGCACCAGCAGAAAACGGCAGCCGGTCATGGCTTCGTTCTTGACGGTACACCAGACGGAGCCCACCACGCGGCCGAGATACATGGCTCAGCCCATGCTCACTTCGTCGACAATGCCGACGATCACGTTGTCCACGGGCAGGTCTTTGCAGCCCTCCGCCATGCGGGCGCTGCTTCCGGCAACGGCGATGACACGCTCGCCGATGCCGGCGCTGACGGAATCGACACTGACCACATAGCCGGCCTCATCCTTGCCATCGGGCGCGATGGGTTTGAGGATGAGCAGCTTCTTGCCTTCGAGGCGCGGATCTTTGCGAGTGGCCACAACCGTGCCCACGACGCGGGCGAGAATCATGAAGAATCCTTCGAGCCGGCGGCTTACTTGCCGGCGGGCTGCGTCTTGCCGATGGGCAGAATCTCTTCCAGGCTGGAGTGAGGACGCGGGATGACGTGCACGGCGATCAGTTCGCCGACACGGCGGGCGGCGGCGGCGCCGGCATCGGTAGCCGCGCGAACGGCTGCGACATCGCCGCGCACCATGGCGGTCACATAGCCCGACCCGATCTTCTCCCAGCCGACGAGGTTGACCTTGGCGGCCTTCACCATGGCGTCGGCAGCTTCAATCATGGCTACCAGACCCTTCGTTTCGATCATTCCTAATGCTTCACCCATTGTTCAGTTCTCCAGAAATTGATTTTACGAGATTCCGTGCGCTTTAAGGGCAGATTCCACCATTTGGATCAACTGCGAGCGCGATACATAAAAATGTTCTTCGTCCTTGCGGCCGGCAATCGGCGCTGCAATCTGTGCCGCAATCGGCGCCGCGGGCGCGCCACAGGAACCGCCGGAAGAGACTTCTTCGGCGGCGAGGGGGCAATTCGGTTCTCCGGCGCTGCGCGCCTTCACGCCGTAGCGGGAGCGCGCATCGAGCAGCTTATCAACTTCGACGCGGGGCAGGGCTTTGGCGCCGCCGAGCAGTTCCGCGACCAACTGAATGCGCGCGAAGTGCTCCACGGTTTCCATCTTGAAATAGGCCTTGAAGACGTCCTCACCGTAGCAGACGGCTCCGTGATTCGCCATCAGCAGCGCATCGTACTTGGGGATGAGGGGGAGCAGGGATTCGGTGAGCGCGGGCGTGCCGGGGAGGCCATATTCGGCAACCGGAACGCAGCCGAGTCCGATGACGACCTCGGGAAGGAGCGCGAGATTCAGCTGGCGTCCGGCGGTGGCGAAGCCGGTGGAAACGGGGGGATGGGTATGCACCACCGCGCGCACATCGGGGCGAAGGCCATAGATGGTGGTGTGCATGGCGATTTCGCTGGTGCAGTTCGCGCGGCCTGAGATTTTGTTGCCCTGAAGGTCCACAATAATCAGGTCATCGGGCTTCATCATGCCCTTGGAAACGCCGGTGGGAGTGGCCAGAATGCGTTCGGCATCGAGGCGGATGGAGATGTTGCCATCGTTGGCCGCAACCCACCCCTTCTCGAAAACCAGACGGCCAATCTGGCAGATATCGTCCCGATATTCGCGTTCCGTTTTGACCATTGCGGGAAATCCGATTGTAGCAGAGCGGCACGAAGCGGACTTCCCCTGAAGGCAGCCTGAAGGCAGCCTGAAGGCAGCAATGAGGGCAGCCATGAGGGCAGCCATGAGGGCCCCATCAGTGCTGAATCGGGATCACCACCGGCCCCGGCGAAGAGGAGTTGATGCTTGCCGGAGACGCGACCCCGTTGATCGAAATCGAGATCGGGTAGACGCCCGGCGCGAGCGAGGCGAAGTCCGGCGGCACCGTGAAGTTGACCTGGAATTCCCCCACCGCGACCAGGGCGGCGGCGCTCGCGGGAACGGTGACACTCCCGATGGTCACGGTGACGCCGTTGAGCAGGGTGGTGGAGATCGTGGTGTTCGCCGGCGACGGAGCCAGACCGGTGGCGAAGAGCTGCACAATATCCCCCGGGACGGCGTTGCGGAAGGCGCTGCTCACGGCCGGATCTCCCACAAGTTTGCCATCGAGCAGGACCCCGGCGGCGTAGTTGGCGCCGTTCACGGTCACCGGGAAGATGCCGGGCGAGTTGGCCGCTGCGGCGGCGGCCACGGTATTGCTGGTCTGACCGTTGACGGTCACCTGAACGGAGGCCGTGCCCGTAATACCGGCCGGCACCTGGAAACTGACCTGGGTGGGGCTGATGTAATAGACCGCCGCAGCCTGGCCGTTGACGGTAACCTGTACGCCACTGAGGTTGGTGGGCAGTTTACTGCCAAGGCTGGTGAAATCCGGCGTCTCCCAGATGCGGGTGGTGGAGGCGAGGTTGGTTCCCTTGACCTGAGCCCAGGAGCCGGGCACGAGTCCTCCCGCGAGGTAGGTTGCGCCGTTGGCGAGGGTGCCGGATTGCAGGGACGGCAGCACGGTCGGAGCGATCTTGGCAACAAAGCCGTGATAACAGCAGGTGCTGCTGCCTGCCGAGGTCTGGAAGGCGCCGGGAGTCGTGATCAGGTTCGGACCTGCGTTATTGCCGGCAAGGTAGATATTGCCTGAGGCATCGACGGCAAGGCCGGCCGGATAAGAGGTATCGCGGCCGGCGGAGCCGATGCGGGTGAAGAAGAGCAGATTGGCGCCTGCGGGGTCCAATTCGGCGACGGCCATCTGCATGGAGCCGCCGGAGACGGCCGGCTCCACGGGATTGATGAGCGGGAAAGCCGGTCCGGCCTGAGCCGCGAGATAGACGTTGCCTTTCCCGTCCAGCTGGATGGGGCCGGTCCAGTAGAGGGCATCGCTGCCATCGGCCTTGGCGCCGCCCACGTAGGTGGACCACAGGATGGAGGTGCCGTACGGGTTCAGCTTGGTCACGTGGCCTGCCGCGCAGGTGCCGCCATTCGGCGCGCAGATGGTACCGTATGCGCCGCTGGTCACGGGAAAGTCCTTGGAATTGGTATAGCCGGCGAGATAGATATTGCCTGCGCTATCCAGGGTGATGCCGCTGAGGTAATCGTGGGTAGTCGGAGATTGGCCGCCGAGGTACGTAGCCCATGCCAGCGACGCTCCCGCGGCGGAGGTGACGGGGTTGAACTTGGCCACAAAACCTCGGTAGGCGAGTACGTAGACTCCGGTGGTATCGAGCGGCGCGCCGGTGGGCTGGATGACGCCTGCGGTGGTCGGCAGTTTGCCGGCCTGGGTCTCGCCGATCAGGTAGAAG
>CAIRBY010000188.1 GCA_903876865.1 uncultured Acidobacteriia bacterium | reverse complement strand
CGGGAACAGCAGCATCGCGCCCAATACTTATATTTCGGTCAACGGGGTCAATCTGGCGGCGGCCAATATTTCGCGCATCTGGCAGGGCTCCGATTTCGTCAACGGTCAGTTGCCGGTGGCTTTGGACGGAGTCTCCGTGACGGTAAACGGCAAGGCCGCCTATGTCTATTTCATCAGTCCCACGCAACTCAACCTGTTGACCCCGCGCGACGCAATCTCCGGTTCCGTGGCCGTGCAGGTGACGGTAAACGGTGCCGTAAGCAACACGTATAACGCGGCGGCACAGTCCCTCACGCCTTCGTTCTTTACCTTCGGCGGGAGCTACATCGCAGCTACCCATGCCGACGGCAGCCTGCTGGGACCAACCGGCCTCTATCCCGGCGCATCCAGTCCCGCCAAACCGGGCGAGACCATCATCCTGTATGGCAACGGCTTCGGCGCCACCTCACAAGCCGTGGTCGGCGGCGCTCCCTCCCAATCCGGCACGCTCACGCCCTTGCCTGCCATCCAAATCGGAGGTCTGGCGGCGACAGTACAATTCGCGGGGCTGATTTCGCCCGGCCTGTTCCAGTTCAATGTTGTGGTTCCCTCACAGGCGCCGGATGGAAACCTGACGATACGAGCCACGACGAACGGTTCCTCCACTCAATCTGGGGCATTGGTCGCCGTACAACATTAAGGCGCGGTGAAAGGTTGAATCTGTGACGGACACGGGAGCCCGCCGTACTCAAATCCTTCGCGATGCAGCGTAGGTGTCGGCTTCGTGCTAGCTCAATTCGCGGAGATCGTCGATCCAGTAATCCGGTTGGAACTGCGCCAGATCGTCGCGCTTGCCGTAACCATAGCTGACCGCGCAGGTCTTGACCCCGGCGCGCTTGCCGGCTTCCATATCGGCCGCCGAATCGCCCACAAACAGGCACTCGCCCGGATCCGCCTTCATCGCCGCCAGGGCGGTGAAGAGTACGTCCGGCGCGGGCTTGCATGGAAAACCGTCCGTGCCCTGCACGTGGTTGAAGTATTGGATGAGGCCGAACTGCTGTAGGATCGCCCGGGTGGTCGGGCTGCCTTTGGTAGTCGCCGTCCCCTTGCGCCCGCCCAGTTTGGCGAGACCCTCCGGCACGCCTGGATAGACCCTGGTCGAAGAGTGTTCGCGCGCCAGGTAGATGGAACGGTAGCGCGCCAGCATCGCTTCCATGTCCGCCTGGGTGCTGCCCGGAACCGCCTCGCCGAAGAGATCGAAGAGGTGGCGCCCGATGTAGCTTCTCAGGTACTCGAAAGTGATGGGCTGGGCGGTTTCCGCCGGCAACACCTGTTGGACCGCGCCGCAAATATCCTCGGCGGAGTCCAGCAGGGTACCGTCAATATCGAAGAGATAAACCGGGAAAGCGGGAATCACGCCGTCTGGGATCCCTCGTTCAAGCCGGGTACGCGCCGTCCGCCGTCGGGCCGAATCACCTGCTGCACCTCGGGAGTGTCCTTGGGAGCCTGCGCCGCCAAAGTCTGGCCCTTGATGAGCTGCGTGACTTCGTTGCCGTCCAGAATCTCGCGAACCAGGAGCATTTCCGCGATGGTGACGAGCGCTTCGGAGTGAGCTTCTATTACAGCAGCCGCCGTATCGTAGCCGCCCTGTACGAACTTCTTCACCTGCTCATCGATGCGGATCGCCGTATCTTCGGAGTAATCGCGATGCTGTGCGATCTCACGGCCCAGGAAGATCTGCTCTTCCTTCTTGCCGTAGCTCATCGGACCCAGATCGCTCATGCCCCACTCGCAGACCATCTTCCGCGCCAAATCCGTCGCGCGTTCAATGTCGTTGCCAGCGCCCGTGGTCATATGGTGCATATAACGCTCTTCGGCGATACGCCCCGCCATCAGAATCGCCAACTGGGCCAGCAAGTATTCCTTGTCGTAGCTGTGCTTATCGTCTATCGGCAACTGCATCGTCACGCCCAGCGCCATGCCGCGCGGGATGATCGTGACCTTATGCAGCGGATCGGCATTCGGCAACAGCACCGCAACCAGCGCGTGTCCGGCTTCGTGATACGCCGTGTTGCGCTTCTCCGCATCGCTCATCACCATGCTCTTGCGTTCCGCACCCATCAGGATCTTGTCCTTGGCGAGTTCGAAATCCAGCATCATGACGACTTTGCGATTCTGCCGCGCGGCGTTCAGCGCCGCTTCGTTGACCAGGTTGGCCAGATCCGCGCCGGCCAGACCGGGAGTACCGCGGCCCAGCACGCTGAGATCGACGTTGTCGCCCAGCGGAATCTTCTTGGTGTGTACGCGCAGAATAGCTTCGCGGCCCGCCACATCGGGACGGCCCACGACCACGCGACGGTCGAAACGGCCCGGCCGCAACAGCGCCGGATCGAGCACATCGGGGCGATTGGTCGCCGCCACCAGGATCACGCCTTCGTTGGATTCGAAGCCGTCCATTTCCACCAGCAACTGGTTCAGGGTCTGCTCACGCTCATCGTGTCCGCCGCCCAGGCCAGCGCCGCGATGACGGCCGACCGCGTCGATTTCATCGATGAAGATGATGCACGGAGCATTCTTCTTGCCCTGTTCAAACAGATCGCGCACGCGGCTCGCGCCCACGCCGACGAACATCTCCACGAAGTCCGAACCGGAAATCGAGAAGAACGGTACGCTCGCCTCGCCCGCAATCGCGCGCGCCAGCAAGGTCTTGCCGGTTCCGGGAGGTCCGATCAGCAGCACGCCCTTGGGAATGCGTCCGCCCAATTTCTGGAACTTCTGCGGCTCGCGCAGGAATTCGATGATCTCCTGCAGTTCTTCCTTGGCCTCTTCCACGCCAGCGACGTCTTTGAACGTAACTTTCTTCTGTTGCGTCGAATGCAGCCGTGCACGGCTCTTACCGAAGCTCAGCGCCTTGTTCCCGCCGCTCTGCATCTGCCGCATCATGAAAATCCAGAAGGCCAGCAGCACGATGAACGGGGATGCGTTCAACAGGAAGCTCATCCAGTTCCCGCTAGAGGTATCTTTGATGGTCACGTTGACCTTCTTGTCGTTGAGAAGGTCGTACAGCGCCGGGTAGTTGACCGGGATCTGAGTGTGGAACTTGAGGTTCGGGTTCTGATAGCCACCCTGCACGTCGCGATCGGCGATCGTGACCTCCTTCACCTCACCGGACTTCACCTTGTCCAGGAACTGCGTGAAGGTAATGGTCTCTTCCTTACCACCCTGACCGGTGCGCACCACTGCGATCAGCAGCACTGCCACGCAGATCAAAACCACCCAGAAAATCAACGTCTTTATGTTTGAGTTCACAAAATCTCCGTACTGGCCGTTACTTCAATAGACGCCGCCCGGCCCCCGCTCGATTCCAATTCCGTTACGGTAAGAATCGACGCACATTCGGGACGTGCCGCAAGCGCGACGGCGGGACCAAACCGGCGGGACCATACGATGGCTTCCCCGTCCGTCAGCACCGGCCATTGAGCGCGCTCCCAAACCGGCACACGGGCCGCCTGGAAGAGGGTTTTGACCTTTACTTCACTCAAATGCCCCATGGGTTGGTACCGATCGCCCGGTTGCCAGGGCCGCAGTTTCAAAGGACCAGCAAGCCGCTGCAAGTCGAGACTACCCATCTCACTAGTATATACGTTCTCCACCGGGGCTGTAGTTTCCGGCTTTTCAACAATTTCCAGCGAAATCGCATAGCTGGTACCAGGAACTTTGGTGAACCCCGGTACGCCTGGCGCGATGCAATATCTGACGACCGCCGGGGGGTGCCCGAACCGCAGCCAGTCGAAGGAGCGCCGGACTTCCAACCCCGGCAGATGGACCCTGCCGCTGCCTTTCGCCCGCGCCGCCAGGTCCAGGACGGACTCCACGTGGCCAAACTCGATGCCGCGTAGATCTCCCTTCGCGAGTTTGATCGCCCGCCGCGCCAGACGCCGTCCGGCAGCAAGCGGCAAACCCGCCAGTAACCCTGCCGGCAGCAACACCGCGCCATCGCGGCGTTCCAGGTGATTTTCCACCAACTGGGCAACTTCCCGCCGCCAGTACTCCTCCTCGCCGAGCGCGAGTTCCGCCGTATGCGCCAGCGTCTCGACAATCGCCGGATTCCACTCGCGCGCCAGTTGCGGCAGCAGGTCGTGCCGGATGCGGTTCCGCGCGAAGTCCCGCGACACGTTGCTCGCATCCTCCCTCCAGGTCATGCCCCGAGTTCGCAGCCAGGTCTCCACCTCCTCGCGGTTCACGTCGATCAGGGGACGCACGATGCCCTGCTCCGTGACCGGGCGAATTGCCGCCAAGCCCGCCGCCCCGGCGCCGCGCAGCAGGCGAAAGAGCACAGTCTCCGCCTGATCGTTGAGGGTATGGCCCAGCGCGACGCAATCGACTTCGCCCCGCGCCACCAAACCGTGGAAGAACTCAAGCCTGCCGAGGCGCGCCGCCTGCTCCAGATTTCCAGCCCCGGTCAGGTCCAGTTCGTGGCAAGTGAAGGCAAGCCCGCGTGACGCCGCGAGAGTCCGCACGAACGCGGCGTCGCCCTCCGATTCGGCGCCGCGCAGGTGGTGATTCACGTGAACCACACTCAGCCGCAGGTCCCATTCCACCGCAAGTTCCTCCAAAACGCTGAGTAGACACACCGAATCCGCACCGCCGGAGACGGCCACAGCAATGCGCGCGCCTCGCGCGAACATGGCATGGCGCTGGATCGTAGCTACGACTTGTGCGGGCAGCTTCATTTTTGGTAGGACAGGCCTCCCGGCCTGTCTCTTTCTTTACAAAATCGAGCAAGTGGACAGGCCGGGAGGCCTGTCCTGCTCGTCCGAAGAGTATACTACCCGTGGAGTTCCTCTTATGCAGATCTTAATCGGTATCATCCTCGGTCTGGCCGCATGGTTCATCCTGCGCGTTCTGTTGATGGGTGTCTACACCGTCGATCAGAACGAGCGCGCGGTCAAGACGCGCTTCGGGCGCGCCGTCCGCGTCCCCGGAGACAAAACCACCCTCGACGATCCCATCGCCGAAGCCCTACGGCCGGAAGAGAAGCCGCGCTACAACTATCCCCAGGTGCGCGTGATCCAGCCCGGCGGCCCTTATTTCAAAATGCCGTGGGAGCAGATTCGCAAAGTCTCCATCGCCACGATGACGGTCAACATGGCCCTCGATCTGGAGAATCCCACGGCCAACGAGAATGGGTCGCGGCTGGAAGCGGTCACCAAAGACCAACTCAACACCGGGTTGACCGGGCAGATCCGCTACCGCGTCAGCGAGGCCAACCTCTACGCCTTCCTGTTCGGCATCAAGAAGCCGTTCGTGCATGTGCTGGCCTATTTCGTCAGCGTACTGCGCCAGCGCATCGCGAGCTTCGAGGCCAAGGCCGAACCGCTCGCCGCCGTCAGCCAGGCCTCCGGCGCGCAAGTACCGCTGGCCGGCAGCGAGATGACCGGGATTTCCATCAACGATCTGCGCAAGAACCTGCGTGACCTCAACGAATTCATGGACAACGAATGCCGCTCCGCCCCGGCGCGCTATGGCGTGATTCTGGACGCCTCCCTCATCACCGGCATCGATCCGCCGGCCGAAGTGGAATCCGCACTCGCGGCCATCAACACCGCCCACAATCAGGTGTCGAGCGATATCTCGCTCGCCCAGGCCGCCGCCGATCAGCGCGTGGTGCAATCCCGCCGCGCGGTGGAGATCGAGACCTTGAAGGCACAGGCCGAAGTCGAGCCCGTCAAATCCCTCGCCGCCCAACTCGGCGAGTTGCACAAGGCCGGGCCCGATATCCTCGGCGCGTACCTGCGCAACGTGCGCCTCGCACTCTTCGACAAGGCACAGCAGATCTACCTGGAGGTGAGCAAGTGACCGAATCCCCCGCGCTCGTAACCGTGCTGACCGCCGCCATCATTACCTTCGTCGGCGCCTTCATTGGCGAGGCCATTCTGCTCGCTCTCGGCCGCATCTTCGGCTTCTTTGCGATCGTGCAGGAGCGAAGCTGCCGCGTCTACATGCTCTTCGGCAAGGTCATCGGCGTGATCGATGAACCGGGCCTGCATTTTCTCCCGGCCGTGCTCGGACCGGCCGCGTTTGTGATCAATTTCCTGGGCACCTGCTACGTGCTCGATCTCCGCCTGGATCAGGAGTACCTGCGCAGCCAACCCGTGAACAGCGAAGAGGGCGCACCCATGGGAGTGGGTGTCTGGTACGAGATGTGGGTCAGCGATCCGGTCTCTTATCTCTTCAAGAACACCGATCCGCGCGGTTCACTGCGGGCCAATGTCTCTAACGCCACGGTGCGCTGCCTGAGCAACATGAAGCTCTCGGAGATGCTGGAGACGCGCCACCAGATGAGCCTTATCGTGCGCAACGAAGTCACCGACAAATCCCAGGCGTGGGGCTATCAGCTCGGCAGCGTCTACATCCGCAAGGTGCATTTCCGCGACGCGGGCATGATCCGGCAGATCGAAGAGAAGGTGGTGAACCGCCTGCGCCAGGTCACGAGTGCGATCCGGCAGGCGGGCGCCAACCAGGTCAGCGTCATCACCAGTTCCGCCGAACGCGAAGCGGCGGTGGAATTCGCCAAGGCCGCCGCGATCCGCCCCGGCACACTCGGCCGCGCCCTGCAGGAGATCGCGCGCGAACCGGAAGTCGCCAAAGCGCTCTTCGATGTGCTGGAAACCCAGCGCATCCTCGCCAGCAGCGCCAAAATCGCCCTACTGCCCGGGTCCGGCAATGCCCATCTGCTCTCCAGCCTGCTGGTGACGCAGCCGGCCGCGAAGCCGCAAGCGTAGTTCCACGGCACAGCAAAACACCCGCGAACGGCATCGCTCGGCCTCGAGTGAAATGACGCCTGCCACGTGTTATAAGAGAGATTGGCGTCTGGAATCGCCGGGCTTTTTGTGTCGAATTCTTAATACGATTCGGCCCGTCGCGCGAAGCTCACTGAGAGT
>CAIRBY010000187.1 GCA_903876865.1 uncultured Acidobacteriia bacterium | reverse complement strand
TGCTCGCTCGGCAGCGCGGGCAGCCAATCCGGCACCGGATAGCTGCCTACCGTGGTGGTGAGAATTGCGGGCTCAGACAACATAAGGCTTCCTGTATTCGGACCGGGTCAGCAAAGCATTGCCTTCGGCCGCGCCATCGCCGGTGAAGCGACCCTGCGCAGGATCCACGGTCAATTTGCGTCCGGTGCGATAGCTGATATTCGCCAGATGGCAGAGATCCGCGCTCATCACGCCGATCGCGACTTCGGCATTCAGGTCAGACGCCTTGCGCGAGCGGCAGGCAGCGAGGAAGTTGGTCATGTGCGGACCGGTATCGCCGCCGGCATCCTTCTTCACATCCATCACCAGATCATCCTTCTCACCCTTGTAGACCTTGAAGCCGGTGGAGTCCACCGACATCCAGCCATCGGCGCCGTAGAAGAGGTTGCCCACGTAATTCCCACCCACTTTGGGAATGCCGCCTTCGCCGCCCGTCAACACGCCGCGGACTTCGAAGACGAGTTCCTTATCGCCGTAATCGAAGCTCGCCAGTTGGGTGTTGGGCGTCTCCTGATCGTCCGTGTAGAGGTACTTGCCGCCGGTGGAGACCACGCTCTTCGGCCACATCACGTTGCCCAGGCCCCAGCGCGCGATATCCACTTCATGCACTCCCTGATTGCCGATATCGCCATTGCCGGTATCCCAGAACCAGTGCCAGTTGTATTTGAACCGCAGCGGATTGAAGGGACGCATGGGCGCGGGCCCGAGGAACATATCCCAGTTCACGCCGGCAGGCACGGGACCATCCTCGGCATGCCCGATGGAAGGCCGGCGCTTGAAACAGATGCCCTTGGCCAGATAGACCTTGCCGATCACGCCCTGATGCAACAGTTCGATCGCCTTGCGCTTGAAGGCCAGGCTGCGGCTCTGCGAACCGATCTGCACCATGCGCCCGGTCTTGCGCGCCACTTCGATCATGCGCTCGCCTTCGTGCGGATTGTAACAGGCGGGCTTCTCGCAATAGACGTCTTTGCCCGCCTCACAGGCCCAGATGGTAGAGAGCGCGTGCCAGTGATTCGGCGTGGTGATGGAAACCGCGTCGATGCTCTTGTCTTCGAACATCCGGCGCATGTCGGAGAAGCCCTTGGGCTCCTCACCGGTGAGTTTCTTCACCGTGGCCTGTCCCTTTTCCAGGGCCGCCTGATTGACGTCGCACAACGCCGCGATCCGTGCGCCCGGCAGGGCCGCATAGTTCGTGATGTGATCGTTGCCGCGGCCGCCGATCCCGACGATGCCGACGTTCACCTTATCATTGGCGCCCAGTACGCGGCCCAGGGAAAAAGCGGCGCTTGCCGCCAGAAATGTTCTACGCGATGCGTTCGACATAACGAAGTCTCTGGGCGATAGCATAACAGGGATACGGGCCTGCTGCTATGATGCGGGACATATGCTGCTCCGAGTTGGAATCGCAGCGCTTGCGTTGCTCGCCTTCCGCTTCGCCGCTCCACTGAGCGCGGCCGACGCAGCCCGCGATTTTTCGGGCAGGTGGACGCTCGACCCCGCCGCCAGCCGACTGCAAGAGCTGGGCGAAGCGGCCGACCCGGCATTCACCATCGCGCAGCAGGACGCGGCAATTCACAGTTCCACCAACGCGAGTTATGCGTTGGACGGCAGCGAGACCAAATACCGGATCGGCGAGGAGACGCGCAGCAGCGCCGTCAAGTGGGAAGGCGCGGCACTGCTCATCAACACCCTCGTTTCGGGACCGCGCGAGTACACCCTGATGGATCGTTGGAGCCTCTCGCCGGACCGCGCGACCCTCACCATCACGCGGCAGATTCAGCGCGGCGCCCAGATGGCGGAAGGCACGCTTATCTACCGGGGCGAAGCGTGGCGCGCTCCTACAAATCAGTCCGCTGCCTCGCAAGGTGCGCGCCTTCCCCGGCCCATCCTGAGGCATCCGCAGGCGCCGGACTCCGCGCCGGAGGAAGCAGTCGCAGCAGACACCGGAGTGGTGATCCCCGCCGGCACGCACTTCGCCCTCGCCCTGCGCAACACCATCGACACGAAACACTCTAAAGAGGGCGACCGCATCTATCTGGAAACGGTCTACCCGGTCTCGGTGGATGGGCGCATCGCGGTGCCTCGCGGCAGTTTCGTCAACGGCACCATCACCATCAGTAAGCCCGCCGGGAAGATCAAGGGCAAGGGCGAGTTGTACATCCGCTTCGATTCGCTGACGCTGCCGAGCGGCGCCACGCGCGATTTCCGCTCGCGCCTCAGTTCCGCCGAGGGCACGAAGGTGGACCGGCAGGAGGGCAAGGTCACCGGTGAACGCGATACCGCGCGCGATGTGGGCAAAGTGGGAATGGGGACCGCAATCGGCGCCTCTGTCGGCGGAGCGGTCGGCGCTGCCACCGGCCACACGCTGGGCGGACTTGGAATTGGCGCAGCGGCCGGAGCGGCAGTCGCGCTGGCCACCGTACTCGGCAAGACTCGCCCCGACGCCACGCTTCGCCAGGGCACCACGGTCGAGATGATTCTGGATCGCGATATCGCCTTCACCGAGGCCGAATTGCGCCGCTGACTCCGGCCCTACCTGCGCGGGCCGGCTTCGACCGCCAATTTCAAGAACGCTACCACCCGTTCGAGATCCACTCCGGGATATTGGGGCGCAGGCGAAGACCAGTTCTGTCGATCGGCCCACGCCTTGAGCATGGCTTCCGCCACGGCCGGATCGCCACCCGTAGTCCTGTGCCAGAGTTCGCGCCAGCGCACTGCCAGCGCCTGCCCCCGTTCACCGGCGGGGTCTTCGCCGAGCGCCGCCTGAGCGTCCGTGAAGATTGCCCGCCACTCCTCCTGATTCTTCTGCTGCAGTCCGGCTCCCTCCCGCTGCAGCGCCTGCAACTTCGCCCACGATTCCGCGCTGTAGTAGCGCCGCGTCCAGCCGCCCAGCGCTTTCACGATGAATGCGGCGATGGCCTCCCGATCGTGCCCGGCCGTGCGTTGCCGGGCCGCCTCCGGCCAGTTCGCACGATCCATCCATGCCTTCTCATGGCCGGCCTGGACCTCCGCGTCACCCTGGGTGGTGCGCTGCCACAATTCGCGCCATCGCGCGGCCAGCGCCTGTCCACGCTCACCCAGCGGATCCTCTTCGAGCGAGGACTCCACTTCCTTCCACAGCGCGCTCCACTCCTGCCGCGCCTGTTCCTTCTCTGCCTCCGCGCGGCACTCCTGTCTGGCCCACGCCTCGTTGCTGAAATAGCGTTTCATCGGATCTTCTTCGTTTTGCATACCAAGCACCTCGATCAACTGCCTCAACATCAGCGCATCTTCAGGAGCGCGTTCCGCCGCCTCGATTGCCGCGATAGCGCGCCCGATCTCCCGCCGTTTCTCTTCCAACACACGCCGCTGCATGCGCAGGGCTTCGGGCAGGGCCATCGATTTCCGGTCCAGCAGAAGCTTGATCTGCGCCAGAGGGAGGCCCAGATACTTGAGCGCCACCACCTGTTCCAGACGTTCCAGATCCGCCTCCGAGTAGACCCGGTACCCGGCCTCTGTGCGACGCGGCTTCAGCAACCCGACGCGGTCATAGTGGCGGAGCGTGCGCGCCGTCATCCCGGCCAGTTCCGCGAACTCGTGGATTTTGTAGCCTTTGCTCACCGGTTTCCCTGCCCTTTTCTATACTCCAGGTTGCCGCAACGGCAAGGTCAAGAAAAAGATCAAAAAAACTTGCGGGAATTTTTCTTGCCTGCCGGGGTAACAAGCGCCGCCCGCCCGTCGCCATCCAGTATCTGGCCCTAAACTCATGAAGCGTACCCTCTTCCTCGCCATCCCGCTCGCCGTGCTCACCATGCTGGCACAGCAGGCATCTTCCCCCAAACTGACCACCGCGCTGGTGGCCGACCTGCCGCTGCGCAACATCACCGGCACCTTCACCTCCGGCCGTATTGCCGATGTGGCGGTGGACCCGCGCAATCGCAGCGTGATCTATGTGGCCACTGCCTCCGGCGGCCTCTGGAAGACCATCAACCGCGGCATCAGTTTCCAACCGATCTTCGATGAGGGCGGCTCCTACTCGCTCGGCTGCGTCACCGTAGACCCGAAGAATCCCGATACCGTCTGGCTCGGCACCGGAGAGAACCAGGCCCAGCGCGCCATCGGCTATGGCGACGGCGTATACAAGAGCAGCGACGCGGGCAAGACGTGGAAGAACATGGGCCTGCCCAACAGCGAGCACATCGCGAAGATCTGGGTGGACCCGCGCAACTCCAACACCGTCTGGGTGGCCAGCCAGGGACCGCTCTTTTCGCCCGGCGGCGATCGCGGCCTCTACCGCACCACCGATGGCGGCCAGACCTGGAAGGCCATGCTCAGCATCAGCGAGAACACCGGCGTCACGGATTTTGACGTGGACCCGCGCAATCCCGATGTGATGTACGCCGCCTCCTACCAGCGCCGCCGCAACGTCAGCATCATCGTCGCCGGCGGCCCCGAATCCGCCATCCATAAAACGACCGATGCCGGCGCGCACTGGAACAAGCTCACCGAGGGAATCCCCACCGTGGACCTGGGGCGCATCGGCCTGGCGGTCTCGCCGCAGAAGCCGGACACCATCTACGCCGTGATCTTCACCAGCCTGAAGAACAAATTCTCCGGCTGGTACCGCTCCGATGATGGCGGCGCGCACTGGACCCAGGGCGCCGATTTCCCCGTACAGGATCCCGAGTATTACGGCGAGATCTTCGCCGACCCCTTCCAATACGACCGGGTCTACGCCATGGATTCCTCCGTGCGCGTCACCGAGGATGGCGGCAAGACCATGCAGCAGGCGGGGTGGCAGGTCCACTCCGATAATCACGCCCTGGTCTTCGACCCCACCGACCCCAACCATCTGCTCGAAGGCAATGACGGCGGCCTCTACGAATCCTACGATCACGGCCGCACCTGGCGCCACTTCAACAACATTCCGGTCACGCAGTTCTACCGCGTCTCGCTGGACAATGCCCTGCCCTTTTACAACATCTATGGCGGCGCTCAGGATAACGGTTCGCAGGGCGTGCCCTCGCGCACCAATCGCCGCGCGGGCATACGCACCAGCGACTGGCTCAACACCGGCGGCGGCGACGGCTTCCAATCCCGCGCCGATTACGCCGACCCCGATACCGTCTACGCCTGCTCCCAGAACATCGGCTGCAACCGGCTCGACCTGAAGACCGGCGCCAGCACCAACATCCATCCCCGTTTCGGCGCCGATGACGCCACGCTGCGCTCGCGCTGGGACCTTCCATTCATCATCAGCCCCCATTCGCACACGCGCCTCTACGTGGCCGGCAACCGCCTCATGCGCAGCGACGATCGCGGCGCCACCTGGAAACTCGTCAGCGGCGACCTTACCCGCAACATCGATCGCGATACGCTGCCCGTGATGGGCAAGGTCTGGGGTCCCGACGCCGTCGGCAAGAACCTCTACACGGATTCGTTTGGCACCGGAACCTCGATCGCCGAATCGCCAGTCAAAGAAGGCGTGCTGATCGTCGGCACGGACGATGGCCTGGTGCAGATCTCCGAAGACAGCGGCGCCACCTGGCGCAAGACCGAGAAGTTCCCCGGCGTGCCGGAGATGACGTATGTGACCTACGTCTTCGCCTCGCCGCACGACGCCAACACGGTCTTCGTCACGCTCAACGATTTCCATCGCGGCAACTTCAAGCCCTACGTGATGAAGACCACGGACCTGGGCCGCACCTGGAGCTCGATCTCCGGTGACCTGCCGCAGCGCGACCCGGTGTGGACTATCGTGCAGGATCCGGTGAAGCCCGGCCTGCTCTTCATCGGCAGCGAATTCGGCCTCAGCTTCACCGTAGATGGCGGCGCGCACTGGGTCAAGATGAAGGGCGGGCTGCCCATCACCAACATCCGCGACCTGCAGATTCAGGCGCGAGAGAGCGATCTGGTGGCGGCCTCGTTCGGGCGTGGCTTCTTCGTGCTGGATGACTTCTCCGCGCTGCGCGGCATCACGCCGGAGACGCTCGCGCAGGAGGGCACGCTCTTCGCGGTGGGCCGCAAACCGCGCCTCTACGATGAGATCGGATTCTATCAGGCGCAGGGTGACAACATCGCCTCGCCCAATCCACCGTATGGCGCGCTGCTCACTTACTATCTGCGCGAAGATCTGCCCAACGCCACCACCGGAACCACCGGACCCAAGATGGTGCTTACGGTCATGGACGCATCCGGCAAGCAGGTCCGCCAACTCGACGCCTCCAACAAAGCCGGCCTGCATCGCACCCCGTGGGATCTGCGCGAACCAGCCCCGGCCGGACAGGGCGGCGGGCGCGGGGGACGCGGGGGACAGGGACAGCAGCCTCCTACCGCTGCGCCGGCACCGGCTACGCCTCCCGCGGCAGGCGGTGAAGCAGCGGCACAACCTCCCGCCGGACGCGGCGCGCGCGCCGGCGCGGCAGCAGGAGCGGGTGCAGGCGCAGCCGCCGCGTTCGGCGGTGGTGGTGGAGGACGCGGTTTCGGTCGCGGTGGTCCGCTGGTCAAGCCCGGCACGTACACCGTCACTCTCGGCAAGATGATCAACGGCACAGTCACGCCCGTTGGCCAGGCACAGACCGTGGAAGTGATCCAGTAAAAGGTAGGGCAGGCGCCTGCCAACGCGGCACACTCGAAAAGTTGGCAGGCGGAAACGCCTGCCCTACTTTCGTGAATTGTCGTGTTGGCGTAGGCTGACCAACGACGACATCAGCGAGAGTAGCCAGCCCTCTATTGGTAAGTCTCCGCGAGGATCATCCCGCGATACATCCCCATGCCGCAGGCAAAGCGGATTTCGCCCTCGGGCAGCGCCGGCAGATTCACCAACACCGTTTCGTTTGCGGGGAGTTTCGCGCGAATGCCCAGCGAGGGGAAAACCACTTCGCCGCCGCAATTCGGCGAATCGTCGCGCGTGAAAGCCAGCGTTAACGGACGCCCGGCGGGTGCGCTGACCCTGGCCGGCGTGTAGCCGTTCTGCGAAACCTTGATGCGGATCGCCTCCGCCGG
>CAIRBY010000186.1 GCA_903876865.1 uncultured Acidobacteriia bacterium | reverse complement strand
GCACCCAAAGGCCGCGATCATGAACAACGGGCCCATCACCGGCGGCAGCGAGCCGGCTTGGGAGACGATCCACGCCGCCCCCGGCGTGCCCGATATCTGGCAACTCCACGCCGCCCTTAAAAACGACAAGGCCCACAACGCCCCCGCCGATTTCATCGCCAATCCGGGAGAAAACTGCGAGGGGTTCTGGATTCAACTCACGGCGAAGCCGGACGGCAGCTTCACCATCCGCAACGGAAGAACGCAGTTCGAGAAGGCGTACCGGTAAGGGCTCGCGCCGCGCTGAAGCTCGAGGGAGCGCGGTGCGCAGGCTTCCTCGTGTTCCTTATCGCGCGTGCTATATTGAGTCCGCGCGATGAAGATCACGAGCGTTCAGTCTTTTTTGCTTTCCTATCCCTTCGCGGAACCCATCCGCCTCCCCTTTCACGGTGGAGAGCGCACCCTGCTCAAACGCGACGCCATGTTGATCCGCGTGCAGGCCGATAACGGGCTGACCGGCTATGCGCCCGGTCCGGGTAGCGAGATCGCGCATCACGCGATCACGAGCACCATCGCACCGTTCCTGCGCGACCGCACGCTCGCGGACCCGGACGCGCTGCGCGTGCTCTTTGCGCAGGGTCCCGGCGTGGACGCGGAACTCGCCAAGCTCTATGGCACTGTGGAAATCGCCCTCTTCGACCTGGTGGGCAAAGCGCTCGGCGTCTCCGTCTCTGAACTGCTTGGCGGGCGCGTCCGTGATTCGATCCGCCTCTATGGCAGCGCGGGCATGTATATGCCGCCCGAGGGCTACGCCGCCGAGGCTGCCGCGATCGCGGCCCTCGGTTTCCGCGGCTACAAAATGCGGCCCGCGGCCGGTCCCGAGCAGGATCTGGAGACGGTGCGGCAGATGCGCGACGCCGTGGGCCCCGATTTCGACCTGATGGTGGATGCGCACACCTGGTGGCGTATGGGCGACCGCAGTTACTCGCCCGCCGCCGTCGAGCGGTTGGCCGAAGCCATGGGCGACCACAACATCGCCTGGCTCGAAGAGCCGCTCCCGCCGGACGATCACGCCGCCTATCGCTCGCTGCGCGAAAAGGATCTGGTGCCGATTGCCAGCGGCGAACACGAACCCAACGAAGAACGCTACATGGACCTGATCTACAGGCAGGCCGTGGATTACGTGCAGATGGACGTGTGCTGCCAGGGCGGCTACAGCCTGGGGCGAAGGCTCTTCCACGAGATTGCCCACCAGGAATTGCGCTTCGCTTTCCATAGCTGGGGCACTGCCCTCGAAGTGGTCGCAGCCGCGCAGTTGGGTATCTGCTGGCCGCAATCGTTGGTGGAGTGGCTGGAATACCCTTGCTACTCGTCGCCGGGATGTGCGGGAATGTACCCCTTCCCGCTGGCTGCGGAGATCCTGACCGAACCGCTTCCGATCGTCCGCGGGGAGTTGCTGGTGTCGCGCGAACCGGGTCTTGGAGTGGTGGTGGATGAGTCAGTAGTAGAGCGTTACCCGTGGCTTCCCGGGCCATGGTCCTACTTCCGCACGGATTCTCCGGCGGAGACCCGCGCCGTGGTGGGCGATCACAGCGTGCCGTGGGATCAGGGGCCTTCCCGATAGAGCCCGACTGAGCACGATAAAGCCCAGTGTCCTGACGGCGGCTACAATGAAACCATGTCCGATCAATTGACCATCGCTGGCCGCACGTTTTCCTCGCGCCTGATTGTGGGAACCGGCAAGTATCGCAGCTTTCCGGAAATGCAGCGCTGCCATGAGGCCACCGGCGCCGATATGGTGACCGTCGCGGTTCGCCGCGTCAACCTTACCGACCGCACCAAGGAATCGCTAATCGATTACATCGATCGCACCAAAATCTTCATTCTGCCCAATACCGCCGCCTGCTATACGGCCGACGATGCCATTCGTACCGCCATGCTCGCCCGCGAGGTCGGCCTCTCCAACTGGGTCAAACTCGAAGTCATCGGCGATGAAAAGACCCTTTTCCCGGATAACGCCGGCCTCCTCGAAGCCACCCGCTTCCTCGTCAAGGAAGGCTTCGTCGTCCTCCCCTATACCAATGACGATATCGTCAACGCCCGCCGCCTCATCGATGCCGGCGCCGCCGCCGTCATGCCCCTCGCCGCCCCCATCGGCAGCGGTCTCGGCATTCAGAACCCCACCAACCTGCGCATCTTCCGCGAGATGATCACCGAAGTCCCCATGATTGTCGATGCCGGAGTCGGTACTGCGAGCGACGCCGCTATTGCCATGGAACTGGGCGCCGATGGCGTGCTCATGAATACCGCGATTGCGGCCGCCGATGACGCGGTCAAGATGGCCCGCGCCATGAAGTTGGCCGTCGAAGCCGGACGCCTTGCCTACGAATCCGGACGTATGCCGCGAAAGCTGTATGCCTCGGCCAGCAGTCCGCTGACGGGTGTAGTCGGCTCCTGAGTTGCCTGAGAGGGCGGTGACGCGACGGGCGTGGGTAACCTCGCGCACCGTCTCGCCGCCCTCTCACTCTATGCTTTCCCCCACCCGCCGCCTGATTTTCGCCGCCTCGGCCTATTGCGCTGTCTCCATTTTTGCCCAGCCTCCGATGACGCGCCTCAACCCGCTCATCACCAAGGTCGTGGAAGGTGTCAGCGAAGAGCGCATCGCCGCCACCATGAAAAAGTTGGAGAGCTTCGGCACCCGTTACGTGCTGAGCGAGAAGAACAATCCCACGCACGGCATCGGCGGGGCGCAGCACTGGATCTTCGACGAGTTTAAGAGCTACAGTCCGCGCCTGCAGGTGAGCTACGACACGTTCACGCTGAAGAAGAGCCAGCGCATCCCCGAGGATACGGAGTTGTCGAACGTGGTTGCGGTGCTACCGGGCACCATCAACAAGGACCGCTACGTGATCGTGAGTGGCCATTACGATTCGATCGCTTCGCGGCGCACTCCCGCGGGCAGCGGTGCGCAGCCTTCCGACGAAGGCCCGCGTTCCGCCGCCGAGACCGACCCCTCCGCGCCCGGAGTGGCCGATGACGCCAGCGGCACCGCCGCGGTGATGGAGTTGGCACGCGTGATGAGCCAGTATGAGTTCGACAAGACTATCGTCTTCATCGCCTTCACGTCGGAAGAGATCGGCCTCAACGGCAGCACGAACTATGCCAAGAAGGCGCACGAGCAGAACATGCAGATCGAAGCGGTCTTGAACAATGACATCATCGGCAGCGATGTCTCGGGCGATGGGCTCAGCGCCAACAATCACCTGCGCGTATTTTCCGAAGGGCCGGAGGATTCGCCCTCGCGCGCGCTGGCCCGCTACACCAAGGAGATCGCCGAGCGCTATCTGCCATCCATGACGGTGGACCTGATCTTCCGCCGCGATCGCTTCGGCCGCGGCGGCGACCACACCTCGTTCGTCCGTGAAGGTTACGCCGCCGTGCGCCTGACCACGCCGAGCGAGAACTACGCCAACCAGCATTCGGCTACCGACACCTTCGCCAACGCGAGCGTCCCGTATACGGCCCGTGTGACGCGCATGAACGGTGCGGTGTTGGCGAGCCTCGCACTCGCGCCGAAGGCGCCTGTGGTGTCGCGGGTGCGGCCTCCGCAGGCTCCGGGCGCTGCGACAGGTACAACCGCCTCGGCGCCGGTTCCGGCTCCGGTTGCCGCCGGGACAACAGGTGGACGCCAGGGCGGTGCCGCCGCGGGTGGCGCCGGTGCGGCAGGCGGGCGTGGGGCCCAGTTCCTGGCGCGCGGGAAATCCGGCTATGACGCCGCGCTCCGCTGGCTGGCTCCCAATCCGGAAGCCGATCTCGCGGGCTATGCCATCGTGATCCGCTCCACCACGGCGGCGCTCTGGGAGCGCGAAATCTATGTCGGCAACGTGACCGAATTCACTCTGCCGGACGTCTCAATCGACGATGTGGTCTTCGGCGTGAAAGCGATCGATAAGGACGGCAATCCAAGCCTGGTCTCCGCCTACGATCAGGCTCCGCTGAATCTGCCGCAGGCCGCAACTCCGCCTGTGGGCCAACCGGCGCGGCAGCAATAGCGACCGCGCGGCGCCTACTTCTTGCAGGCAGGGTCCTTGGCGTTCTTCGGGTCTTTGCAGTCGACTTTTGCCGTTTTATCGTCGGCAGGCGGATCGGTGATGTCGTACGTGATGCCCGAATCCGCGGAGTACTTGCGGTACAAGCGAAATTCCGTTTCGTTTTTCGTCAATACGCCGTCCGCACTCATCTGCGTCTCGCTCTTGCTCGGCAGCAGGAAAGGGTGGCCGCTCAGGTCCGTGTAGTCGTAGTCCAGAATTGTAGTCGCCATCTTCACGGGGAAGGCGGGCGGGATGTCGTCGGCAAAGAGCGTGGCGCGCAGCACCATGTGCGGCGCATCAGGCTCCATGAAGATTTCGCCGCTATAGGCGGGCACGATGTGGTCCTTCTTTTCGTACTCAATGCCCCACTGCGAATAGCGCTGCTCCACGCTGTAATGGAACGCCATCACCAGTTTGCCGCGCACCCGCGCCCAGCGCGACCAATCGAAATGCGCGTGCGTGCCGTTCTCAAAAATGCCGCGCAGCAGGCTGCCGAATTCACCTGTGGATGTGGCGCCGCCCACGTTCTTGTAGTCCTGCGTGGCCAGGCGGCTGCCCACCATCGTCAGCTTGTACTCTTCTTTCTGTTCGAAGAAGCTCAGCCGCAGCGTCAGCATATCCACCTGCGACCAGCTCGGCTCCGTCTGCCCCATTCGCTCGCTATATCTGCTTCCCACCGCGGCCGCCTGATACCGCTTCACCACCTGGGTGCACAGAAAGTTGGGCAGGTTCTTTGTGTAATTCAGCGCGTACTCGCGGACCTCTTCGATGATCTCCGCCTGCTCTTTCGCGTTCGGTACCGGCGGCAACTCGGGGACCCTTCGCGCCTCGACCGCCGCCACGGGTGCGGCCGGCTTGGCCTTGGTCAGCTTCTCCGATTGATCCCGCAGCACCTTCAGCGCGGCCAACGTCTTCGGGCCGATGCCGCTCGCCAGCAATTTGTCGATCGCGTTGTCGTCCAGCTTCTCGCTCAACTTGGTCTTCGTGAGGAACTTGCCGATCTCCGAATCGCTCATCTTCATCTCGAGCGATGAGGTGAGGAACTTCATTAACTGATCGAGGTTCAGGGTCTG
>CAIRBY010000185.1 GCA_903876865.1 uncultured Acidobacteriia bacterium | reverse complement strand
GTCTCCCCGGCCGGGGTCTCCCCGCCGAAGCCGCCACCGCCGCGTCCGCCGCCGCCACCGCCGCGCTGCGCCAGGCCATCCGCGCCCGTGCCGCCGCCCGTACCCGCGCTCGCGCCGGCTTCCACCTGCGCGTACACAATGTTCGGGTTGGCTTTGAACACAGAGACCGCCATGCGTCCGTAAATGCCGTCCTTCGGCTTCGGCCAGCCAGGTCCGTCGACCTTGGTCCAGGTCTCACCGGCGTCCGTTGTCTTCCACATCGCCGAACCCGGTCCGCCGCCGTTGTAGCCCCACCAGGTGCGGCGGCGCTGGAACATCGCGGCGTACAGACTCTTGGGATTCTTCGGGTCGATCGCCACATCCGTGCAGCCCGTATCGGGATCGACATACTTGGATTTCTTCCAGGTCTTGCCGCCGTCAATCGATTTGAACAGCCCGCGTTCCGCGTTGGGTCCAAACAGATGGCCGTTGGCGGCCACATACACGATCTTCGGATTGGTCGGGTCCACCACAATCCGGCCGATCGCCTGCGTGTCTTCCAGGCCCAGGTGCGTCCAGGTCTTGCCGCCGTCCGTCGTGCCCCACACACCGTTGCCGATGGAGGAACTTTGGCGGTTGTTGGCTTCGCCCGTGCCCACATATACTACGTTCATGTCGGAGGGTGCGATCGCGATAGCGCCCACCGTCGCGTTGTCCATGTTGTCGAACAGCGACTTCCAGTGGTTGCCGCCATCGGTGGATTTCCATAAGCCGCCGGTCGCGAAGCCGATGTACATCGTCATCGGGTCCTGTTCAGCGCCGGCAATATCGTCCACGCGGCCCATCATCACGGCCGGGCCAATGGAACGGAATTCGAAGCCGCGAAGCAGCGGATCGGAAGAAGGATTCGGAGGCGGTACCGGTGGTTCAACCGGGCCGCGCCCCTGCGCCCAGAGTGGGCTGGAAACGGACAAGCAGAGCGACGCTATTACTGACAGCATCCACCTGCGATTTGAAAACCGTGCGAGCATAGTGCGTACAATTTACCACACCAGCGGCCCGTCCCGCCCACTTTCCCCTTGCTTTCTCCCCGCAATCGTGGATGGCCCGAATCCCCCAGCCCCAGTGTGTGCCGAAAGTAGCGCAGGCGTTTCCGCCTGCCAACTCCCCGTGCCTGCCAGCCGCCCCCCCTACCCTACTTCGCCGTCACCACGTAGTCTTTGAAGTAGCTCGTACTGTCCGTCTTCGACCACAGCCCCACCTTGCCCGAGACCGGCGGACGCAGCACCGCGTTATTCGCCGGATACAGATCCGGGTCCGGCGGTCCCCTGCGTCCCGCCACCGGTTCCGTACCGAGCGTATACTCCAGCCCCAGCGTGCCATCCAGCGATACCTTGAGGTTCGCGCCCTCCACCGTCAACTTCATCTCATGCCACGCCGCGCGGTCCAGCATGAACGGCTTCGTCCTGTCGCTGAAGCGCATGTTGCGCCGCATTCCGTTGTGGAACTCCCACAGCGCCAGGTTGTTCTCCGTGTCGTTGTACCGCACCGCCAGCCAGTCCCCGTTGGGCTTCACGTTGAACAGGATCCCCGAGCAGCGGTCCGCCTCTCCGCCCACCGTCTTGAACTTCATGCTGATCGTGCCGTTGGAAAACTGATCCACGCCCTTCAGCACCGCCACCGGGTAATAGGCGAACTGCTTGGCGTTGTCCATCAGTTCCTCGTTCGACGTGCCATACAGCCGCCGCGCCGATTGCAGCAGCAGTTTCGTCGGATTGTCCTTGCTCGCCACCCACGGACGCCCGTCGATCATGACGACCTTATCCGGTCCCTCCTGCGCCACCACCCAGGTGCCCACAATGGGTTCGAATTTCGCGGGCGGCTTGCCCACCTGTTCCTTGGAGAGATCGACCTTGATCTCCGCCGCTGTGGCCAAAAGCACCGCCACTCCGACTGCCAGTCCAATGCGTGAAATCGCCTTCATTTCAATCTCCTTCGAATCACTAATGCCGCCGCCAGAAACATTCCCGGCCAGATTCCATAGAACAAGGTAGCAGCCCCCTTGGGCTGCGTGGCGAGCGGATGCCCGCGAAACTCCGGCTCCTCGTTCTCCGCCGCCGGAGCCGTGCCCGTCAGCGAATAGATTGCCTCCAGCACGCCCTCCGCCGTGGTCACGCGGCTCATCGTCCTGTGACCGCCCAGTTCATACCAGATCTCGCCATACCCCGCGCTCGTCTGTTCGAACAGCCCGATCGACGTGCCCGCCACATATTGCACTTCCAGTTGCGGCATCACCCTTCGCAGTTTCGAGATCGCGCGATGCTCCAGGTCCACCCGCCGCGGATCCTCCTGCGCCAGGTGCGCCACAATCTTCAGAGGCTGTTCGATCCGGCCCAGCGCGCGTTCGTCGCTCTCGGAAAAAGAATTGCCGCGCGCTTCCGACGTGTCCCAACTCGCCCTGCACTGTGTGGCCGCGAAGATCACGCACAGCCCCACCGCCCCCACCGCCGCCGTTTCGTAGAGACGCCGCTTCACCGCGATGCCCAGCCGCATCCACACCGTCGCGATCCCCAGCCCCGTGAGCGAAAGCGCAATCGCGATCAACACCGTGTCCAGACGCAGCAGTCCGTGCTGAAACTCTCCCACCATCGCCGCCGGCGTATACCCCGCCGCGCGCTCCCACCATCCGCCCTGCACCGCGCCGATGAAGCTCACAATCCACGTGCCCACCGTCGCGCTCAACGTCAGAATCGCCGCCGTCGAGGGATGCTCCGCGAACGAGGCCATCGCCGCCGCCAGACCAATCGTGAGCCCCGCGTTGAGAATATGCCCCGCCGCCAGCGTCGCCAGTTCCGGCGCGTGCAGCGTGCCGCCATAGCTCTTCCACAGCAGCACCGCGCTCGCCGGAGGCAGCATCGCTACCAGCCAGCCCGCCACCAGCACCATTGCCTTCGCCGCCGCCCGCACAAACGCTGGCAGCCCCTGCTGCATCTCCAGCTTCAGCGCGCCGCTCTGCCGGTCTCCCGCCACCATGCGGATCACCACGAACGGCAGCAGGAACACCGCCGCCAGTTCGCACGCGCTGAACGTCGGCGCCCAGATCCCGATCAAGGGCGAAAGCGCCTCGCCCACTCCCGCCGACGTCCCGTTCAACCCGCTGACTTCCGCATACGTCGTCACCGCGCCAATGAAAGAGAGCCCCACCAGCGGCCCCATCCCCATCAGCAGAATCCACCACGAACGCGACGTCACCAGCGCCCGCCACTCCTTATCCAGCAGCCATAGAAACGCCGCCGTGCTCCACCCCCTCATGCCACCCCCGCTTCACACTTCTTCCCCACCACTTGCTCCCGCCATCTAGTGGGGCGGACCCCCCGGTCCGCGCGGGACGCCCCCGTCCCGCTCTTCCTTCCCTTGCCGCCCCGCCAGTTCCCCTCGCTACGTGAGCGCAAGAAAGACCTCCTCTAAATCCTCGTCCGTCCGCTTCGCCAGTGCCGCCAACTCCGGCACCGTGCCCTCGCCTCTGACTCTCCCGCCGCTCAACAGCACAAACCGGTCGCAGACACGCGCCGCATCGCTGATCTGATGAATCGAAAGAAACAGCGTCCGCCCCCGCTCCGCATGCACCCGCAGCGCCAGCGCGATCTCCCGCGCCTGCCGCAAATCCAGCCCTTCGAACGGCTCATCGATCAGCAGCGCCGGCTGCGGCGTCAACAGCCCCACCCCCAGCAGCACCCGCTTCCGCTGCCCCTTGGAGAGTGTTCCGATGTGCTGCCCGAGCAGCGGCGCCAATCCAAGCTGCCCCACCACCTCGTCCCGCAATTCCGCGCGCCCGCCCAGAAATCCGATCGTGAAATCCAGCGCCCACCCCGCCGATTGCTCCGGCCACGGCGAGATCCCGTCCGGCACATAAAACAGCAGCTCCGTCCGCGCCCGCCCGCTCACCGCCCGCCCGCCCGCGCACAGCGACCCGCTATCCGAGGCCAGCACTCCCGCCATGCATTCGAACAGCGTGGATTTGCCCGCGCCATTCGGCCCGATCAGCCCCAGCAGCTCGCCCCTGCGCACGTGAAACGTCACGTCCTCCAGCGCTGCAATCGCGCCGAACCGCTTCGAGAGTCCTTTGACTTCACACAGCATCGCTTCCATCAGAATAGCGGCACAGCTCTGGCACTTCCAAACTGCTCCGTTTTTGCATCCCGCTCCCGCATGCAGTATCCTCAACTGTCAAAGGAGCACCATGCGCAGCCTTCGCCTCACCCTGACGGCACTTCTTCTCCTCGGCGCCGCCGTTGCCCAGGACCTCACCACCCCCGAAAAATTCTTCGGCTTCCCGCTCGGCGCCGATAAGAAAATGGCCCGTTGGGACAAGATCGTCGAGTATTACGCCGTGCTCGAAAAGCAGAGCGGCGGACGCATGAAGGTGATCAACATGGGCCCCACGTCCATGGGCAACCCTTTCCTCATGGTCATCATCACCTCGCCCGCCAACTTTGCCAAACTCGAACGCTTGCGCCAGGTCAACCTCCGCCTCAGCGATCCCCGCGGCCTCACCGATACCCAAGCCCACGCCCTCGTCGATGAGGGCAAGGCCGTCATCGTCCAATCCATGAGCATGCACGCCACCGAAATCGGCGGCACTCAGATGGCCCCCGAACTCGCCTTTGACCTGCTCGCCCGCAAAGACGAAGAGGCCCGCCGCATCCTCGACAACGTCATCTTCATCGAGGTGCCCTGCTTCAATCCCGATGGCGAAATCATGGTCACCGATTGGTACAACAAACAACTCGGCACCCAGTACGAAGGCACCAACCCGCCCTGGCTCTATCAGAAATACGCCGGCCACGATAACAATCGCGACGCCTTCCAGACCAACATCCCCGATTCGCAGTACATGGCCAAGATCCTCTTCACCGAATGGAAGCCCGAAGCCTACGTGGACCATCACGGCATGGGCGCCAACGGCGCGCGCATCTTCCTGCCGCCTTACGCCGAACCCGTGCGTCCCGGCGCCGACCCCATCCTCTGGCGCGAATTGAGCTGGTACGGCGCCGAGATGGCAGCCAAAGAAGAAGAGGCCGATCTCTCCGGCGCCATCAACGGCGCCATCTATTCCGGCTGGGGACACTTCGGCTTCCACTGGATCACGCCCTTCCACAACATCGCCGGCATGCTCACCGAATCCGCCGCCGCGCGCCTCGCCTCGCCCCTCTTCCTGCACCCCGATCAGTTGCGCGGCAACACCCGCAACCTCCCCGTCTACGAACAGGAGACCATCTTCCCCAACCCCTGGCCGGGCGGATGGTGGCATCTGCGCGACATCGTGGACCGGCAGAAAGTCTCCGCCCTCGCCACGCTCGATCTGGCCGCGCGCAACCGCGAAACCGTGCTCTGGAACGCCTACCTCAAGGGCAAGCGCCAGACCGAGCGCGGCGCCTCCGGCAAGCCCTCGGCCTTCCTCGTCTCCGCTCTGCAACACGATCCCCTGACCTCCGTCAAGATGATCAACAAGCTGCTCGTGCAGGGCATCGAAATCCAACGCGCCACCAAAGCCTTCACCACCGCCACCGGCATGTCCTATCCCGCCGGCAGCTTCGTCATCTCCATGGCCCAGCCCAAAATGGGCCTCATCAAGTACCTCCTCGGCCGCACCTTCTACCCCGATAACGAGTGGACCCGCGCCCGCGATGGCTCCCCCGTCCGCCCCTACGATATGGCGACGGACACCATGTTCGAGTACATGGGCGTGCGCGTCGATCCCGTCGATGAACTCGGCGAAGTCGCCATGGAGAAACTCCAGGGTTCCATCGGCATCGCCGCCAAACGCTTCACGCAAAGCTCCAACGGCTACGTCCTCGATGGCCGCCTCAACGATAGTTTCCGCGCCGCCAATCTACTCGCCGCCAAAAATGTCGCGATGCGCCGTGTCGACAAACCGTCGGCTGGATTGCGCGCCGGCGATTTCCTGGTCGCCCCCGGCTCCGAAGCCACACTCGAAGCTGTGGCCCGCGAGACCGGCGTCGATTTCACGCCGCTCCGCGCCCCGGTGACCGCGGGCGTGCATGAAACGAAGCCGCTGCGTGTCGCGATGTATCAGCGCTTCGGCGGGGGCAACATCGATGAAGGCTGGACCCGCCTCGTGCTCGAGCAGTTCAATTTCGCCTACACCTCGATCTTCGATCCCGAAATCAAGGCCGGCAACCTCAACGCAAAATACGACGTGCTCATCTTCCCCAGCGATAGCACCGCGACCCTCACCGGGGAAGCCGTACCCGGAGCCGCGCCCGCCGGACGCGGCGGCGGTGGCGGTGCAGGCGGTGGTGGCGGTGCAGGCGGTGGCGGCGGTCGCGGCGGCAACACGCCTCCCGAGTTCCGCACCGGCTTCGCCACCGAAGGCGTCAACGCCATCCGCGATTTCGTCCAGAAGGGCGGTACGCTCGTCACGCTGAATGCGGCCACAGCCTTCCCTGTGGATCGCCTCGGCATCGGCGTGCGCAACGTGCTCACCGGCAAATCCACCAAGGAATTCTGGTGCCCCGGCTCTACCCTCAAGGCCACCTTCGACAACACCAATCCCATCGCCTACGGTATGCCCGCGCAGGGTTTGGCGCTCTATCTCGATAGCCCCGCCTTCGAAATCACCGCCCAGAATGCCGAGGGTTACGAAGCCGTGGTGCGCTATGCGGACCGCGATCTGCTCGAAAGCGGCTGGCTCGTCGGCGAAGAAAATCTCGCCCGCCGCGCCGCCGTTGTCACCGCCAAATCAGGGCAGGGAAGGGTCGTGCTCTTAGGCTTCCCCGTCCAACACCGCGCCCAGATGCACGCCACCTACAAGCTCCTCTTCAATACCCTGGTGAAGTGACGCGTGGGACAGGCCATCGTTGTTTGTGGCCTGTCGTTCCCCGATAAATCACCGAAAGCCCGACAGGCCACGGACCCCGATGGCCTGTCCCCCTACTTCTTATTCTTCTGATAACTCCGCGCCAGCTCCATATAAACCCCCAGATCCCGATCCAAATCCCCCTGCGTCCCGTCAAAATAAAAATTCCGGATCGGAATCCCGCCCAGATCCCTGCTGATCCTCGGATAAATCGCCTCGCACACAATCCCGTTCATGCACGTGAACGGGCTGATATCGATGATCCCCGCCGCGCCCTTCTTCGCCAGATACACAATCTTGCCCACGTTCAGCACCATCTCCCCGAACGCGCCCTCGCGCGGAAGATACGGCCGCGCGCACTCCAGCACCTCGTAAATATCCGGCTCCTCGCGCCCCCGGAAATCCTCCGCGAACGGCTCGCTCAACACGTGCTCATCGTGCTTCTGCACCCGCTTCCGCACCCACGCCCCCAGCGCTTCCGCCGTCCACAGCCGCCCTTCCAGTTTCAACTTCCGGAAGTGCTCCGAGTTCGTGTACCAGATCCATTCCACAATGTCAGAAACCCACGCCTCCGCCCCGTACTGCTCCAGGCACACCACCAGATTCTCGTTCGAAAACGTGTTCAACCGGCAGAAAATTTCGCCCACGATGCCGATCAGCGGCTGTCTTCCATCGCGCCTTCCCGACATCTTCCGGAACCGGTCCCGCGACCGCACCATCGCCTCGCGCAGCGCCTTCAACTGCGCCCCCGGTTCCGCCGAAGTCGTCTCCAGCGTCGCGCACAGATCCGCCAGCGACTCCTCGTACTCCGCCTCCGCATCGCCCCGCCGCTCTTCGTACGGACGATTCATCAGCAGCAGTTTCTCCAGCAGGTCCGCGCACAACAGCGCGCGCCATCCCGTGCGCACAAACGGCTTCGCCAGCGTGCCCAGCCCGTCGTATGCATTCTGCGAGGTCGGCGAGAGAATCTCTACATTCGCGTAGCCGCTCGCGTCCAGCACCTGCCGCAGATACGGCGCGTATTGCCCGAAGCGGCACGGCCCCTGCGCCGTCGGCATGAACAGCGCCACCCGCTCCGGATCCGTCTCCGGCCGCTCCAGCACCTTCATGAAATCGCCCACCGTCACCTTCGCCGGATAGCACTCGTCGCCAGACGTGTACTTCGCCCCCAACTCCCGCGTGCGATTGTCCGAGGGCGGTGTCGGCTCCGCCTCCAGCCCGATTGCGCGGAACGCCGATGCGAACGCGCGCGCGCTGCCATACGCCATCGGCGGAATGTAAATCCGCTTGCCGGTTAGTGGATGCTTCCCGCTGCCGTTGACAGCTTCTCTGTGTTCGGTTCCGTGCTGTTCGCGTCCTTGGATGATTGGTAGCATCGCAAAATCCCTTTACTGTCGAGGTAGGCCTCGCAGCGCGTCATATAGCCGGCATCGTTGCCGTGTCCGTCAAATTGCAGTACCAACAGCGGCGCCCCCGCGGCCTCCCGCGCAAAGTGCTTGATGTAGGAATCCGGTCCGCACTTGAAGTTCGTGATGTACACCAGGTGCAGGTTCGGACGCGTCGCCGTCAGCCGCGCCGCCTCCAGAATCTTCTTCCCCGAAATCCAGAACATGTTCGCGTGCCCGTCCAGCGTGGGCTCCAGCCCAGTCACCAGGAAATCCAGCGGAACCACGTTCGCTCCGTACCGGTGCCGCAGCTTGCGCGGAATATCGCAGTTCACGCCGCGATCGTAAATGTTGTACCCGCGCCCCACCACCACCAGCCCCGGCTCGCCGCTCGCGTCCAGCACCGCCAGCGCCTGCTTGCCCGCCGCCTGCAGCTTCTCCTGGAACTGCCGCTGCTCCGTGAACCCCGCGTCCACCGCCTTATCGCTCGCCCGCCGCGTCACTCCGACGTGCCCCATCGTCTCCGCCAGCGCCTTCTTGATCTGCTCCCGCCCCAATTGGAAATGCAGCGTGGGAATCAGGAAGCGGTCCGCGTGCGGCTCTAGCGCCGGTGCCGAACGCAGCACCCACGGCAGCGTCTGGTTCCACGGGCAATAGTGCGTCGCGCACCCGTCCCCGTTCGATTCCGAGTCCGCCATATTCGGCAGCAGAATATACTCCGCGCCCGCATCCACCAGCGCCTGCACGTGCCCGTGCGCCACCTGCACCGGGTAGCACGGCTGCGCCACCGCCATCTCGATCCCCGCCGCTGAAATCCGCGGATCCGTCACCGGCGAAAGCATCGTCTCCAGTCCCAGCTCCGCGAAGTAGCGCTTCCAGAACGGCAGCCGCTCCAATAGCGACATCGCCCGCGGCAACCCGATCCGCAGCTTGCTGCCCTTCGCATTCGGCAGCGCTTCCAACAACTGCTCGCGGTACGCGAACAGATCGTCGATCACCGGCTTGCGTCCCGTGGCCGAGGGCTTGCGGAACTTGTCCGAGCACTTATCGCCCCAGAAGCTCTTCTGCCCCTCGATCGTGAACTCTTTCATATCGCACAAATTCGAGCAGGCCTTGCACACGAAATCGCGCGTGCTCAACTCCAGCTTGTGCAGATCGTAACCGCGGAAACGGCTCTCCGCCCCCGTCGCCACATGCCACTGCTTCGCGATCAGCGCCATCCCCACCGCGCCCATCACGCCGTTGTAGGGAGGCACCGTGATCTTCTTCCCCAGCAGGCTCGCAAACGCCGCCGTCACCGCGTCGTTATACGCCGTGCCGCCCTGGAAATAAATCACGTTCCCGATCTTGCGCCCGCGTACCACCCGGTTCAGATAATTCAGCGCGATCGAATACGCCAGGCCCGCCACCAGGCTCGGCACCGTCTCGCCCTTGTGCATCCACCCCGTGACGTCGCGCTCCATGAACACCGTGCAGCGCTCCCCCAGCCGCGTCGGGCTCGCCGCGCTCAACGCCAGCTTCGCGAACTCGCCCTTGATGCTGATCCCCAACTTCTCCGCCTGCTCTTCCAGGAAGCTGCCCGTGCCCGCCGCGCACGCCTCGTTCATCGCGAAATCCACCACCACGCCCTTATCGATGGAAATGAATTTCGAATCCTGCCCGCCGATCTCGAAGATCGTATCCACCGGCTCCCCGCCCAGCGTGCTGCTGATGTGGATCGCCCCCGTCTTGTGCGCCGTGATCTCGTCGTTCACCACGTCCGCGCCCACGAACTCCGCGATCAGTTCCCGCCCCGACCCGGTCGTGCCCACACCGCGGATCTCCAGCCGGCTGCCCCACAGCTTCTCCACTTCCGCCAACCCCTGCTGTACCGCCTCGATCGGCCGACCCGCCGTGCGCAGATACACGTCGTGAATCACCGTGCCGCTTTCATCGATCACCACCACGTTCGTTGAGACCGACCCGATATCCAGCCCCAGATACGCCGGCACCAGCGCTCCATCCGCCGGCGGCTGATACGCGCCCACCCGCTCCCGCAACTGCACCACGTTCGCGCTCGAAAGCGGCTTCGTGTCCTGCACGCTCTCTTCCAGATCGTGCTGCCGCAGCCGGTGAATCTCCAGAATCGACCGCTTCCGCAACTCTTCCGCTTCCAGCATCGCCGTGCCGATGGCGCCGCACCAGGCGTACTCCTCCGGCACCAGCAGTTGCCCTTCCGCCAGCCCGAACGCCTCGCGCAGCGCCGCCGTCACGCCCGCATTCTGAGACACCGCGCCAATCAATGCCGCCGGCGACGTCACCGGGCGCCCCTTCACAATCGAACTCTTGAAATTGCGCGCCACCGCGTCGCACAGCCCGCGCAGAATCTCCGCCGGCGAATAGCCCTTCTGCTGCGCGTGGATCATGTCGCTCTTGGCGAACACGCTGCACCGCCCCGCGATCCGCGCCGCGCACCCCGCCGCGCACACCAGTTCGCCCACCTCTTCCACCGAGTACTGCATGCGCAGCGCCTGCTGATCCAGAAACGATCCCGTCCCCGCCGCGCACTCGCCCGAGCGGTCGTAGTCCACAATCCCGCCGCCCTCCAGCCGGATGTATTTCGAACTCTCCCCGCCGATCTCGAACACCGTCCGCACCTGCGGATAGAACGTGCTCACCATCTTCGCGATGGCCTTGAATTCGTTCTCGAAGAACAGCCCCAGCACCTTTGCGATCGTGCGGCTGCCCGAGCCGGTCACGCGCATTCCTTCTACCCGCGCCGCCGGCACCGTCTCGTAGAACTCCCGCAGCAGATCGTACGTCGATTGGATCGGACTCCCGGAAATCCGCCGGTAATCGGAGAGCAGCAGCGGTTGCCCGTCGAGTTCCCGCATGCGGAACTCCGGATGCGCCGCGCACAGCGCTTCCAGAATCGCCCGGTCCGCGGGTTTCCCCAAGGCGGCGAGCTTCAGACTGATGGCTCCGATGTCCAGACCGATGTTGATGCCCATTTTCCCAATCTTGCCGTGGGAGAGGCTTCAGTTCAAGGGATTCGCACCTGAATAGCGGAATTTTGCAGCGGTTGGCACCCTCCGCGAGGCGAACGGTCCCGCCCCTACCCCGCTCCCACCCGAAAAAGGTGCCCATCCCCAAGCGATTCTTGAGGTTACCCGCCCAAACGCGCGGCGGCGGCTTGGGCTCCCGCCGAACCATCCAAAGCGCGAGGCCTGGCGTGCAAGAGCGTATCGCCGCCCGATGCCGATCCTGCTTTGGCCGCCGGTTCCTGTACCCGTTCGCGGCCAAAGCTCGCCCAAACCCTGTACTGAAACAACGCGGGGTGGCTGCGACCATCGGCTGTCCCGATTCCTGCGGCGCGCGATACCCTCTTAAGCGACTGCGCCAGTGTAGGCGTCCGGTGACAGATACCGCAGCACACAGCCAACGCCGCCTAATCGGATCAAGGTCTCGCTGTCGTGGACGATTTCCACGCCGCAGCCTGCCACCTCCGCCAATCTGACCAGTTCTTCCCTCACGTCAAGTTCACGGATTGTCGAGCGCCCGCAGTTGGGGCAGGTGCTGGGCCGAGCCTTTTGGACCGCGGCGATATCGCAGCCGGTGCACTTCCAGGCGGGTTCCGGCCTATACTCCGTGGCCATCACCAGCAGGTCAACCTGCCGGCATTTCAAGGCCTGCAAGCTTGCTGCCGATCCCGCCACTCCCAGGCCATGGCTGCTCTTCCGCAGCCTGTCGACGGCTGCCAGGGACTCCTGCTGTTCCTGTTCGACGAAGCTCGCCAAAGTCGCCGCCACCACGCCACTGGTCCGGGTATTCGCGGAGGCCGGCAGGACCTCGATCAGTTTAGAGACAAGCCGCTTCGGCAGTGCTTCCCGAATGGTGGCGGTCATCCGGGGAGTTCCAGCGAGGAAGAGATGCGTGTAGCCCCCTGCCGACATGACTTCGTCCACGAAGCGCACCACGTCGTTTGCGAACTGGTGGTTTCGTTCCGGGCGATGACTCTGATACTGGTCACGACCCCAACCGCTTCCGGCCCGCTCCCGCAGGGCGGGGCGTTTTGTCCAGGCAACCTCGGTCACGGAGCCGAGATGGACTTCCAGAATGCGGGTGCTGCGCTCATTCACCAGAACCACGACAAACCGGTCGTAGGTATCCTTCAGTTCGACCAGATGGTAGATGCTCGGGGTCGAGTTCACGGTGGTCCAGCTCGGAAGCGGCACGCGGAACTCCAGGTCAAGGAAATAGTCTCCGTCGCCGTCCCGCGCAAAGACCGCGGCGCCCAGACTTTCCGTCTGGAACCCCGCCGCCAGGCGTGCTTCGATGCGGAGCAGTGCGCGTTCGAAGGATTCGAGTTGTGACGCCGGAAGGGAGTTCCGCAACCAGCGCACCCGCTCGTCGAAAACTCCCCAGGCGGCCGGCAGCCCGTTCTCAAGATTGAAGTAACAGCTGACCATGGGAGCCCCGGTCTCCTCGATGGTGGCCAAAGTCAGGATGTGCTTTTGCAGCGTTTGAATATCCACTGGAACAGTTCCTCCCTCAAAATCGTTGTTGGTGTTCTTGCTCGCCTACTCGAGAAACAGGATCCCGAGGTAGAGGCTTCCGAATAGAATCGTGGTCATACCAACCACGCTCAGCACGCGCAGCAGTTGCTGCACGCGACTGACGGGTTGGCCGTTGGTTTGCTGAATCTGGTCGTCGATATCGTTGAACATACTGCCTCCTTCAGACACGAGGGGCATCTGCCCCAAACACACTGAACAGCCGTCCCACGAAGCCGCCTTCTTTCTCTCGGATCAGATCCAGTTCCCCTCGATCCAGCCAGAGGCCATCACAAGCGAAGCACTTGTCGACGCGAACATCGCCGAAGGCAAGTTCTTCCAGTTGCATGCCGCACTTCGGGCACTTCATAAAGTGGAGCGCACGTTCCCGCTCCCGTTCTTCAGCGAGCAGTGTTGCGTGCCGCTCACAGGCCACTTTCCGGGCGCGTTCGAGTTCCAGGCGGGCAAAGTACTCCTCTTCGCCCTCCATGCGAAGCAAACGCTGCGTGAAACGGACATGATCCTGACCGTCGGTTTGTTGGGTTAGGTTATCGGGATTGCAAAACATGACGCCTCCTTCAAGCGATAAGTTCCAGTGGATCCTGCCGGATCGAAATGCTTTCGACCGCAACTGCGACTCTGGCCTGTAGTTTGCTCACCGCTGCCCGCGCCGTAACGGGTAGTCCGCTGTAGAGTGCGGCGGCGGGATTCAGGAAGTGAACCATCGTGAACCCGTCCTGGCCCGTAACCACCAGGTGCAGCGGAAGCAGGACGGCGGCCGATCGATCGAGCGCAAGGGCCTCCAGTAGCGCCACGGGGCAATCGACCAGGAGTACCCTGCACGGCGTGAACTCGATCCGGAGAGCCTTCCTGATACGAGCCGCCATGTCGAGATCCGCGGCGATCTCCAGGCCCCCTTCAGCCAGTGCGCGACGAAGTAGTTTGATCGCTTCGTTCAGCGGTTTCTGGATGGTGAGAGTTGCGGTTTCTTGCTCGCCAATCATTGGTTTGCCTCTTCGCCTTTCAGTCAGTTAAAAAGCAGTTTACTGGCCGTTTCGGACAACTGACTGAATCGGTGGGAGATCGGCCCCGTGCAGGCTCAATTGCAGGCCGCGGGCAGGTCCGTGGCTGCCTCAAATCCGGCAGCGAGTCCGCATATCGGGCAACGTGATGGTTTCGGTGCCCGGGACAACCGCGGGGGAGTTGGCCTCAGCACGGCGGTGGCGCTTTGCTCGCTACCGCTGCGGCCTGCTGGCGGGCTGGCTTCCCGCTTGCTGTTCCTTCCGCAATCCGAACTTCTCCATGCGGTAGATCAGCGCCTTGCGGCTCAGATCCAGAAACCGCGCCGCATGCGTCTGATTCCAATCGAATTTCCTCAGGGCACGGAGGATCAGCTCTTTTTCGATGCCCTCGATATGGATGCCGGTATGGGGAAGTTCGAGCGGCAGGAAATCGAGAGCCGGCTGCTGTCGCCGGAGTGGCTCCGGCAGGTCGCCAGGCGTGATCTCATTCGACCGGGCCATCACGACCATTCGCTCGATCACATTCTCCAGTTCGCGCACATTGCCGGGCCATCGATAGCTCGAAAAATAGGGGAACAGGGAAGCAGGCAGTGTCAGGTCTGGCCGGCTATGCTTCTGCTTCATCTTCTGAAAGAAATGCTGCGCCAGAAGCGTGATATCTTCCGCACGCTCGCGCAGCGGAGGCAGATCTAATGGGATGACGGAGAGCCGGTAATAGAGGTCCTCTCGAAATGTGCCGTCCTCGATCATGGCCGTCAGGTCCCTGTGTGTCGCCGCCACGATCCTGACATTGACGGTGATGGTTCCCGTAGCGCCTACCTTGGCGAGTTCTCCCTGTTGAATCAGCCGCAGCAGCTTCACTTGCAGTTCCAGGGGCATCTCCCCGATTTCGTCGAGGAACACCGTCCCGCGATCGGCGGTCTCGACCTTACCCTTCTTATCCGCAACCGCACCGGTGAAGGCGCCTTTCACGTGGCCGAAGAGTTCCGATTCCAGCAACTCCCTGGGAATGGCTCCGCAGTTGATCGTGACGAAGGGCCGCTCCTTGCGGGTGCTGTTGAAGTGGATGGCTTTGGCGAGTAGTTCCTTGCCGGTTCCCGTCTCTCCGTGAATCAGCACGGTGGCGTCGGTTTGAGCGGCGCGCGCCGTCTGATCCAGCACATAAAGCAGCGCCTCAGAGCGGCCCAGGATGTTCTCGAAGCCGTACTTCTGGTCCAGTGTGCTGCGCAGCGTGCGAACTTCCTCCAGCAGGTGAAGGTGCTGAAGCGCCTTGCCAACGCTTAGTTCCAACGCATCGGGATGCACGGGCTTGGTGATGTAGTCGTATGCGCCCGCCTTCATGGCCTCCACCGCGCTCTCGACGCTCCCAAACGCTGTGACCACGACCACGATGGTCTCCGGATACGCGGCGCGCACCTTCTTGAGCAGGTCGATGCCGTTCATGCCGGG
>CAIRBY010000184.1 GCA_903876865.1 uncultured Acidobacteriia bacterium | reverse complement strand
TATATGGCACACCTATTAATCGTTGACGACGACGCGAACACCCTGGCATCGCTTTCGCGGGCCTTCCGGCTGGCGGGCCATCAGGCAACGGTCTGCGACAACGCGGCGCGCGCATTGGAACTGGTGAAATCGCAGGCGTTCGATATGATGCTGAGCGACGTGGTGATGCCCGGCAAGGACGGCCTCACGCTGCTCGAAGAGATCCGCGCCCTGGGCATCACGCTGCCTGTGGTGATGATCAGCGGGCAGGGGAGCATCGAGATGGCGGTGCGGGCCACGCGGTTGGGCGCGATCGATTTTCTGGAGAAGCCGCTCTCCACCGATAAGCTGTTGTTGACCGTGGACAACGTGCTCAAGCTGAAGCGCCTGGAGGACGAGAATCGCGACCTGCGGCAGCGCGTGGGCAAACACGAGATCGTGCACACGGGCGAGCGCATGCAACGCGTGATGGCGCAGGTGGATCGCGTGGCGGCGAGCGAAGCGCGGGTCTGCGTTCTAGGCGAGACCGGCACGGGCAAGGAACTGATTGCGCGCGCGCTGCATGAGCGCAGTCCACGAAAAGACGGGCCATTTGTCACGTTAAACTGCGCGGCGGTGCCCGCAGAGCTGATCGAGAGTGAACTCTTCGGCCACGAAAAGGGAAGCTTCACGGGGGCCGCGACACGGCACATCGGGAAATTTGAACAGGCGCACCACGGCACGCTCTTTCTCGACGAGATCGGCGATATGCCGATCCTGATGCAGGCGAAGTTGCTGCGCGTGCTGGAGGAGCGGCAGGTGGAGCGCGTGGGCGGCGACCGTACGATTCCGGTGGACGTGCGCGTGATCGTGGCCACGCATCGCAATCTGGAGGAGTTGGTGAAGAAGGGCGTCTTCCGCGAGGACCTGTATCATCGCATCTACGTCTTCCCGCTCGCGCTGCCGCCCCTACGAGAACGCGACCACGATATTCCGCCGCTGGTGGAGCACTTCGCGGCGCAGGTGTGCGAAGTCAACGGTTGGAAGCCGAAGGTCTTTCTGCCGGAGGCGATCGAAGAACTGCAGCGCTACCCGTGGCCCGGCAACATCCGGGAGTTGCGGAACATGGTGGAGCGCCTGCTGCTATTGGCCGATGGCGCGGTGGATGCGGCGCTGGTGCGGTTGGCGCTACCGGTAGTGGACGGCGGCGCGCAACCGGCGACGGCCCTGCACTCGGGGCCGCTTTCACAGCGTACGGACGGCTTCGAACGCGAGCAGATTCTGGCGGAACTGAAACGGCATTCGCAGCGCATGACGGATACGGCGAAAGCGCTCGGGTTGGAACGGAGCCACCTCTACAAAAAGTGCCAGGCGCTGGGAATCGACCTGAGGGCGATGCGCAGTGGACAGGGCGGGTAGAACTCCGCCTACGGCAACGACTGGTCGAGATAGACCAGCAAGGCGGAAATGAAGCGGTGGGAATCGTAGTAGTCTTTCCAGGAGACCGCGGAAAGGACATCCCGTTTGCCGTTGATGATCCGCAACGTATCCCCGGTTACGGAGTGAAGGCTCAACACGGGAATGTGCGCGGCCATGAACGAAGCCGAATCGGTAGTGGCGACGCGATCCATGTTGACTCCCGTGAACTCGAGATCGAGCGAATGCGCTATCTGGATCGCGGCGCTGATGAGTTCTTTGGTGGAGCCGTTGGGCCAGCACTTGGTCGGTGTGAGTCCGAGCGAATCCATGGTGACGACGGCGGCTATCTGGGCTCGATCGGACCTGGATAGCGATTGCACGAAGGCCTTTGAGCCAAGGAGGCCTTTCTCTTCGCCGGCGAAGGCGACGAACTGGAAGTTGTGGCGGCGGGGAGCAGTGGCGAGAAACTCAAACAGGCTGGGGAGCAGAACGGCGCCGGACCAGTTGTCAATGACACCATCGCCGCCAACCGCATCGAAATGGGCGCCGACGACGATGGTTCGCGGTTGCTCTCCGGCGGCGGGAGTCTGGCAGATGAGGTTGGGTTCGCGGGAGCCCTTCACGGTCTGTTCGCGGAAGGCGGCACCCTGGCAACCGGATTCCGCGAGCAGGGTTTTCAGGCGGAGACAACGCTCCGCATTCTTAGGGCTGGCAAGTTTGAGCCGTTCCTGTAAAACGCTTTCTTTCAGAACGGAGTATTCGACGTGCTGGGCAGAGGCGGCGAATGCCAGCATTAACGCAAGGCAGAAACGCATTCACCGAGATGGTACAACAGCGTCACGGGGAATCACTCATAGAATGGCCGAAGGATAAACCCAAGAAGCGGACTGCGCAGTCTGAAATCGATTGTAAACGGCGCCGCGTTGGTATATATTTTGCTCGGTAGTCCTTTTGTCTCGGACTACGCTGAGGAGGCGCGCATGAAGAAGTGTTTGCCGCTAGTGATCGTGATCACCTTTCTTGTGCCTGGAATTCTCAGGGCGCAACCGCGCTACGGGGGGCCGGACCGGAGAGACAACATCGCGCGGGTCGTAGCGGATTGCGAACGCCGGACCAACGAATTCAGACGCGCATTGCGGATCGCCCTCGACCGCAGCGCAATGAACAATTCCCGGCGCGAAGACGAGTTGAATATGGACGCAAGCCGCCTGGAACAATCGATGAACCGGGTGCGCGAATCCTGGAACCTGGAGCATAATCCCGGACGGACCCGCCGCTCAGTGAGCGATGCGATCGCAGTGGGTCAGGATATCAACCGGACCATGATCCGGCGGCGGCTGAATCCCGATGTGCAGAGGCAATGGGATATTGTGCGCAGCGAATTGAACCGGCTGGCGGAAGCCTTCGAACTGCCGCGGATCCGTTGGTGAGGACTATGCGTCTGAAGACAGTGGCGGCTCTATGGATTGCGGGCACATTTGCTCCCTGCCTGATTCCGGCGTTTCAGGGTCAGGACCGGAAGCAGGCTCTCGAGCAGAGGCTGCAGGCCCAGTATCCGCCGACAAAACTGGCGGGCGACAAGCTGAGAATCGCACAGCCCGGCTCCGTGATGGTGGTGCAGGTGAACGGGATGTTCGCCAGTCCGCTGAATGAGTTCGCCTTCCTGAATACGTTCAAGGACGGGCGCATCAAGCGCTCCGCCGGCAGCGCATTCATCCACGATTCCAGGACGTCCAGAGAAGTGCAGGCGGGCGAGAAGGTCTACCTGTTGAAGACCGAGGTCAAGGATGGCGGCGTGATGCTGAGCCTGCAGACCTGCTTTGCCTGCGATGGCAGCGAGGTAGACCAGAACCAGATGGGCTACCGCGCCGCCCTCACGTTTCAACTGCCGAAAGGATATTGGGAGACGACCGACTTTGCCCAGATCCAGCGGATGATCGGCCAGGTATTCACCTTCGCCGATAACGGGAATCACAGCCTGCGGCCGGACACGGATGCGACCGTGCCCCGAGTCGCGCCACCCGTACCGCCTACTGGTCCGGTTCCGCAGGCTGAGCCTGCGAGGATCGGGCTGGGGCAATCCTTGAACGAGGTCAGGGCCAATCTGGGCCCACCCGACAAGGTTGTGGATCTGGGCAACAAGGTAATCTATATATATAGAGACCTGAAGGTCACATTCCTGGATGGAAAGGTCACCGACGTCCAGTAGCTGCAATCGGGTGACGGGAGTCAGGAGAACTGCTATGAAGATCCTTCGAACCGATGGGCGCCTTTTCGTGAAGTGGATCGGGCTTGCCCTCACCATTCTGCTGTTCGCATGCTCCGGCATGGGAGTAGCCCAGGACAACAAGAAGAAGGACGAGGCCGCCCGGCCCGCCGGAAATGCGACCAAACCCGCAAATCCGCCTTCCGGCCAGTCGCACCAGCAGGCTCCGCAGCGGCAGGCGAATCCAGCCCCGGCACAGAGTGCGCCGCCGGCTCCTTCGCGGCCCAGCAATCCTAACCCGGCGCAGAGCACGCCGCAGCAGAACATGAACCGGCCGGACCGGTCCAATAGCGGCCAAGGGAATCCGCAGAATACGGATCGTCAGACCAACCAGCAGCAGAATCCGGTGCGGCCGAACAATCCGTCTTCCGGTCAGGGCATGCCCCAGCAGAATGCCAACCGGCCGGACCGTTCTAATAGCGGCCAGGGGAATCCGCAGAATACGGATCGTCAGACCAACCAGCAGCAGAATCCGGTGCGGCCGAACAATCCGTCTTCGGGTCAAGGTATGCCGCAGCAGAATACTAACCGCCCGGACCGTTCTAATAGCGGCCAGGGGAATCCGCAGAATACGGATCGCCCGGTCTACCAGCAGCAGAATCCGGTGCGGCCGAACAATCCGTCTTCGGGTCAAGGCATGCCCCAGCAGAATACCAACCGCCCGGACCGTCCGAGTTCCGGCCAGGGAATCTATCAGCCCTCTACGCAACGTCCGGCCAACCAGGGTGGCGGCCAGAATTCGGGGCAGGGAATCTACCAGAATTCGGGTGGGCGCCAGGGTGGTCCCGGCGGCGGAACGCCGCGGCCGCAGACCATCCGCACGGAGAACGGCGGCACGATCCATCGCGATGCCGGCGGGCAGGTCCGGCAGGTGCACACCCCGAACGGGGCGGTGATCACACATCAAGCGAACGGCATGCGGCGGATCGAGATGACGCGTCCCGGCAACCGCGTAATCGTCACCGATTCGCGCGGACACGGCGGCTACATTCAGCGTCCGCTGATGGTCTCGAACCACCAGTACATCCAGCGCACCTACTCCGTGCGCGGTGTGGCGTATGCCCGGGTCTACCGGCCGGTGGTGTGGGGCGGTGTATCGCTGCACGTTTACACGCCGGTCCGCTACTATCGCCCGGCCTTCTACGCTTACGTTTACACTCCCTGGTCCCGGCCGGTTTATTACGACTGGGGTTGGTCCAGCCGGCCCTGGTACGGTTACTACGGCGGCTATTTCACGCCCTATCCCTCCTATGGGAGCCCCTCGCTTTGGCTGACCGATTTCATGCTCGGCGCCATGCTGGAGCGCGCCTATGACTCGCGCATGGAAAATGCGGCGGCCTATTCCGGTGGCCAGGTGGGCATCACCCCCGACGTCAAGCAGGCGGTCGCGGACGAGGTTCGCCGGCAACTGGATATGGAGCGCTCCGAAGGCCAATCGCAGAACGCCGGGTATAACGACCCACAGTCGATCTTCGCCGACAATGCCCGCCACGTTTTTGTCGCCTACCAACCGCTGGGCGTGAGTTCGAATGCCGGCGATTGCATGATCACCGAAGGCGACGTACTGCAACTTTACGGCAACCCCGGACCGAGTGCGGCGAATGCGGATGTGGTGGTGCTGGCCAGCAAGGGCATGGACTGCCGCCGCGGCGCCATCGCCTCCGTTCCGGTGCAGGAATTGCAGGAGATGCAGAACGAAATGCGCGCCACACTGGACCAGGGCTTACAGGACTTCCAGTCGCGCAACGGCAAGGGTGGCTTGCCCGCGCTGCCGCCGGCGACGGACGGAGTCTTCAATGCGTCCTTCGCCTCCAGCGTGACCCCGGATGCGAACGTGGCAGGTGAACTTTCCCAAGTGGCGCAGGAAGCTGACCGCTCCGAACAGGATGTGGTGAGGCAGGCGGATAACGCGCCCGCCGGCAGTGCGCCAATGACGATCACGCTCGGCCAGACGATCCAGGAAGTAGTCGGCATGTTGAACCAACCGGAAAAGGTGGTGGATCTTGGCGCCAAGAAGATCTACGTCTACAAGGACATGAAGATCACCTTCACGGATGGAAGAGTCACGGACGTTCAGTAGGAAAACGTTCAATCCGTCGGGCACGCGGGTTGGCGTGGGATAATACGGGGTTGGCTCGAACGGCACTCTTCCTCCTGGCGCTGCTTTGTAGCGGCGCCTACCCGCAATCCGCTCCGAGCGCTCCGGCACCAACACCGGAGCGCCTTTCACAGTGGAAGAGCGAGATGGAGCGGGACCGCGCCTTGAGGGCGGGTTTCGACGCGGCTTTGGCTGGAAATCCCGCGGAAGCGCAGCGCCTTCTCCCGTTGGTCATCGAAAAGCCCTGGCTGGAAGAAGTCGAGTTCCGCGGCGCCTGCGCTCTGGCGCGGAGTGCGCCGCCCGAGACGGCCGACCTTGCTTCCCGGCTCGTGCTCGCAG
>CAIRBY010000183.1 GCA_903876865.1 uncultured Acidobacteriia bacterium | reverse complement strand
CATGCCACGCGTCAATGCCGAGCCATTCCAGGGCGAATGCACGCGGCTATGATTCTCTTCCCAAATGCCCATCCACGGGAAATCGCTGCGCTTCCACGTGTACCCGAAGAGCAATTGCGCAGCAGGCGCATAGGCTGCGAAAAACGCGTCCTCGCCGCACGCATCCATGCGGTGAGCCGTATACGCGCTCGATGCCGGCACGCCGCTCATCACGCGCATGTCTACCGTTCCGCCGCTGCGCCGCGGTGCCATCGGCCAATCGAACTCCGCGCCCGCCACGATGTAATCCGAAATGCCGAAGTCACCCTGGAAATTCAAGCTGCGCGTTGCCGATGCCCGGAACTGAGTGACTCCCGCCTCCAGAAACGGCGGGCCAAGCGTGACGTGCTGCGTCCACGCGATCGGCCGGTCCCACGCTGCCAAGCTCTCCACGGCCTCGCGAATCCGCACCTTCGGCCCCTGCAACTCGATCTGCCGTCGGAAGCGCATCTGCGCCAGCGGAAACTCCGCGCGCATCACCAGACCTTCGCCCTGCGCCTCCAACACATACTTCGCCACGGAGCTTTCACCGTGCGCTGTGACTCCAAGCGCCGCTTCTTCGTCAGACGGTGCGCCGAACAGGTCCAGGCAAAGGTTGTGACCCATGATCCCCGCGAGTAGTTTGCCATCCGCGCCGGAGCCGTACAACGCATGGACCGGGGGGCCATAAGCCGCAGGTTCCAGCGAAGGCCAAGGCGGTACCCAAAGCGGGTTGATCCCCGATCGCTTGTCCAGAATCTCCGCGATGTGGCCGCCCTCTTCGAGGACGGTCACTCGCAGATCGCCGTTTTCGATCGACGCCGCACGGCGGCCATGAAACAGTTGGGTCTTCAGAATGCCAGGCGATCCTTCTTCGCCTCGATCTTGGCCGCGTCCACGCCCGGGACTTTCTTCAGATCCTCGATCGAATGAAAGGGCCCGTGCTTCTCGCGGTACTCCACCAGCGCGGTGGCCTGCGAGCGCGGCAATGAGAGTCCGCTCTCCAGTTCAATGGCGCGCGCCTCGTTCACCTTGATCCGCGGAACTTCATCCGCCGCGAAATGGGCCGCCAGGTAATCCACCACCAGATCGAATTGCTTCTGCGTGCCCTGCGCACCGAGCGCGGCCATCTTGTCCATGGTGGTCTGCCATCCGGCGCGATCCTGACGAATTGAAATCGAGCGCTCCAGTTCGTGGCACTGCTTGCAGATCGCTTCCGTCTCCGCCTTCCCCACGCCATCGGGCAATTGCGCCATCGCCGGAGTAAGCAGCGCGGGCGTAGCCAGCACCGCGAGCCAGAGCGCCAGGCCTGCAAGCTTCCTAGTGTTCGATCGGGAACCCGAATGCGTAGACCGTACCATCATATGTTCCAAGATACACCTGTGAATCGTTCGAAGAGATGCCGCCGTTGTGAATGAAGGACGTGATTGCCTTGCCGCTATTCCACAACTCCTTGCCGCTCACGCCGTCGAGTGCATAGAGCACCGCGCCGGTGGATTTTTGCGCGCGCTGTGCCGCCGTCAGTTTCGCGTCGGTAGTTTGGAACTCGCCGCTCGCAGCCGCAAACACCACGCCATTGACCACGATCGGCGTCAGCGGCGCCGGCATTTCGCGTGAACTCCATGCCGCCGTCAGTCCATTCTCCGTGAGTTTCATCGCCACGATCTTTCGGCTGGCCGAAGGCGCCAGAATCCAGCGCGCGCCACCAGTGTCCTGCCAGCTCACGAGCGACCCGCTGACGGCGTTACCGCCCGCGGACTTCGCCACCGCGCTCGCCATCGACGCCACATCCACCACGTGAATCGCACCATCCTTGGTGGCAGCCGCCGCCATCACTTTATCTTTGTTCTGGAAGATTACGGGCGAGGTCGTGAAGGCCTGTCCGGCCTTATATGCGTCTTTCATCTTCAGCGTGGCGCCGTCCAATGCCACCAGTTCGCCGCTCTGCGTCGTCAGGTAGACCGTTCCATCCGGGCCAATCGCGGGACCGTCACCTGCTAATCCACCGCTCGGAACCTTCCAACTGACCACCTGCTTGTTGGTGATGTCGAGCGCCCAAATCGCATCCGGCGCGTTGCCGCAGCTACCGGTAGTTGCCGCGTATGCAATGGTATCGACCAGAATCAAGCCTGCCACGTTGGATCCGGCTGGTACGAAGGGAATCGCAGGATTGGGCTCGTTGCCGTTGGAAACCCAGATCGTGTGGAATGCGCCATCGCTCGTAATCGCATGGGCGGAAATCCAGCGCCGTTCGCGCGGCAGATTGGCCTGCCCGCGTCCACCGCCACCGCCGCCGCGTCCCGCCGCCGGATTCGCAGCCGCTGCCGCATTCCGCGCTTCAATATCGGCCAGAATCGTGGAGCCCTGATTCGGCTCGCTCACGGTGCTCTTCGCCGCGCTGCCGCGTCCGCCGCCGCCGCCGCGCCCAGCAGCGGGCGCCGCCGCGATCAGTGCGCTCACGGGCCGCACCACGCTTGCGGTCATGCCGCCCGGGCACGCCGCCGTGCTCGCTCCCTTCGCTGCACCAGTGAGGTGTTTGTTCCAATCCACGCGGCCCAAGTCCGTATCGATGGCGTAGACATTTTCGCCGCTGCCTCCGATGAACGCGAAGGTCCGGAAACCTTTGATCCCGATGTAGCGGGTGATGTGCGAACCCACCGTCAGCCCGTTGAGCTGTTTCGCCTCGTTCGGGAACTTGAGCTTCCAGGTCATGCTGAAGGCTGGCGCGGACACCCGGTCCGGGGAGATCTTCGCGTCCGTGCGAACCCATCCCGAGCGTTGGGCGTCGCCACCGCTGCCACCCCAATCGCCGCCGCCGCGGCCGAATTGTGCAAAGGCCGTGCCCGAACTGATCAGGATGGCGGTGCCGAGAGCGAAATGAACAACCAAACGTCGCATGCGTGAACTCCTTCTGCCCTTCAATTTTTGGCCAACGCTTCCGTGATTGCCTTCTCCGCGAGTGGCGCCATCAACCGGTAGGCTGCTTCGTTCAGGTGCAGCCCGTCGCTGGTGAATTCTTTTTTCAGATTTCGTCCCTCTGCCAGGACGGAGTAATAGTTCAGGTAAACCGCGCCAAACCTGGTGGCCAGTTCCTCGATCGACCCGTTCAAGCCGATGATCTTACCCTGCGGACGCAGCGTGGTCTGCTTGCCGTAGCAGTCGCATACTGGAGTCGCCGAGGCTAATACAACCCGGATATGATTGGCCTGCGCGATCTGGATCATGGAGGTGAGGTCCTCAATCGTCATGGCTTCGGTAATCGGCCCGGTATTGCCCGCCATATCGTTGTGGCCCGCCGCAATCACCACTACTTTAGGCTTGAGCCCCACCACATCCTGCTGAAACCGCACCAGCATCTGCGGCGTGGTCTGGCCGCTGATGCCGCGATCCAGATAAGGCTTGCCGGGAAAAAAGCCTTCACCGGCGTGGCCCCAGTTTTCGATCGTGTCCTCGCCCAGAAAGACCACTCGCTGCTCCCCCGGCTTGAGTGGTTTGACCTCGGCGTTTTCGCTCCCGTACCGGATCAGGTTCGCCCAATCGTGCAGCACATGCCGCTGCGCCGCCACGCGCTTTTCCAGCGCGTCCAGTTTCGCGGCGGCATCCGGGGTCTGACTGCTGCCGGGTAGGCACAATAAAGCCCCGCCCGTCAGCAATCGCAATGCAAGCATCTTCATTTCTTCAGGCCGAAGCAGTACAGATTGCTATCGAAGGTGGCGATATACACGCGCCCGTTTGCGATCGAAAGCCCGCTCCAGTGATTCCAGGAACTGATCTGGTCGCCGCTCGACCAGAGCTCTTTGCCTGTCTGCGCATCCAGCGCATAGAGCACCGCATGCGTCGATCCCGGAATCCGAAGTTCGGCGATATCTTCCAGCCCAACGTCCGGAGACGATTGGTCCGTATCCTCGCCGTTGCCGTATGCGTAGATTACGCCGTTGGCAATCACCGGAGGCTCCGCGTGGTTCATGTCGCGCGACACCCAAGCCGGAGTCAGCTGCAATTTGCCGTTCTTCTCTTCCACCTTGAACGCCGCGATCGCGCCATACTTCACCGCGCCGTATTCAACCGGCGCCTTGAACTGCGAATGCTTCGGTCCCCAGAATGACGTGAGCACCCAACGCGTGCCCTTGGCATCTTCCCAGGTCGCCATCGAACCCCAGATTCCAGCCGAGGCGAAGTTGACCTCTTCGTTGCAGAGCAGGGGACTGCGGTAGAGTGGCGTGCGGTGATCGTCACCGCCAATCGATTTCGTGTCCATCAGGTACACGCGGCACTCTTTGCCTGCGTCCACCATCAGTTCGCGCCCTTTGTAATTGAAGATTGCCGGCGTGACCTGCATATCGAGATCGCGCTTCACCAGCCACTCTGCGTTGGAAGGGCCGTAGTAGTCTTCCAGGTTCAGGATCTTGGTCTTCGGATCGGGGCGCAGGCCCACGATTCCGTTGCCGTAGATCCCATTCTCCGGGTCCCACTTGCCATCGCCCGTGCCCGTGTACATGGTGCCGTTGGCGCTGACCGCCGGACCCGTGCGTCCCCACATTCCGCCGCCAGCCGGTCCCCACGTCCCGATCTTATTGGTGGCCAGATCGTAGGTGTAGGCGATGTTCGGATTGCCGCCGCAGCCCTGCGCGGTGTGCGTGTAGATGATGTTGTTGAAGAGATTCAGCGCGTACGGCTTGCCGTTCGGCGGCATGAATTTCGAGGGAGGGGCAACGTCTTCGCCATCCGCGACATTCAACTGATGCAGCCGGCCGTCCCAGCTGGCGGCATAGATTGTGTACTTGCCTGCTGTCGCCGTCGGGCCAATCGTCGGAGTTGCGGTGATTCCGCCGGGGCAGAGAATCCCGCCGCCCCGTCCGCCGTTGGCGGGCGGAGTCCAGTTGCTCTCGAAATGCTTTTTCCAGATCACTTTTCCGGTCTCGACGTCGATCGCCCAGAGATTGTCGGAAACGCCCGTCTCAATTGCAATCTGTTTGGGGCCGGCGGCCGTATTCACGCTCCCCACAATCAGCGGCGGGAATAGCGAGTGCATCTGGCGCGGCTCGTTGTCGAGTTTGAGCTTCCAGAGCATCTTCATGCCCTTGACGCTCTCCGGGCTCAGAATCTTTTCATCTTTCTGCCAGGCGGTGCGCTGAGAGTTGCCTCCATCTGTAAGCCAATCCGCCCCCCAACCCAACGCCGCGGCCAGAGCTACTACGCCTGCTAGTTTTCGCATTCGTCCCTCAAATTGGATGGGCCGGCGCGAACGCCGCCCCGTTCTCTCGTTACAGTCTAAAACCTGAAGCGCGCACAGAAACTCGCATCGTTTCCCGGCACACCGCGCCTCGCCTGATGGATGTTGTGAAAAAGCCAACCGGAAGGACTCCGGCGGCAAGACCTTGTGTGACTGGAGCTCGTGAATCACGAGTGCGGATTGTTACAGCAAAACCCCTTGCTCTCATGGGCGACATCCTGGTCGCATGCTCGCGGAAGCATACTCCCGGTTGCATACCTCTGCGCCGCCTTGAAACGTATCAAGGGCAGGCCGTTGGTCAAGCATATATTTCTTTACCGCGAGTGTCAAGCGCTTCTTCGGTTCTTTCGCGAACTCTCCTTGACACGCAATTCCAGATCCTAGTACGCTACAAACACTCATGCGGACCGCGCGAATTCGAGTCCACTGCAAGAGAGGAACTGGAAAACTTTCATGAAACCTGAAACCACTTCGACGTCAGTGTCTGCCGTCATTCGCGAAGCCCTCGCCGCCGGCGATGGTGTCGTGCGCCTCGCGCCCTGTTGGGTGCCGCGATCTTTCCTCATGCCGGGCGGACGCCTGAAACTCGATCCGCGCGATCTCTACATCCTCGGTCCCCATCGCGGTGGAATCGACGAACGCTGGTTCTCTTCCACCACCAAGGCCGCCAATGGTCCCTTCACCGCCGACGATGAGGGCTTGAGCTACATCGAATACCAGGGCAGCAAGGTTCTCCTGAAGGACGCCATCGAACTCGAGGGTGACTCTTTCCTTGGCGCCGAAGTGATGCGCCAGTACGGCGGCTGGAACCTGCTTTGCAAGTTCTTCGACAACCTCGGGCCGATTCCACACCACCTGCACCAGACCGATGCCTTCGCCGCCCGCGTGGGGCAAAAGGGGAAGCCGGAAGCCTACTACTTCCCGCCGCAGTACAACTTCAAAGAAAACAATTTCCCCTACACCTTCATGGGCCTCGAACCCGGCACCACGCGCGACGATGTGCGCCGCTGCCTGGAACGCTGGAAAGAGGGCGACAACGGCATTCTCTTCCACTCCCGCGCCTACAAGCTGAAGCCGGGCAGCGGCTGGCAGATCGATCCGGGCATCCTGCATGCGCCCGGTTCGCTTGTGACTTATGAGCCGCAGGTCAACTCCGATGTTTTCGCCATGTATCAGTCGCTCGTCGAAGGCCGCCTCGTCCCGTGGGATCTTCTGGTGAAGGACGTTCCGCCGGAGCATCATCAGGACCTCGACTACATCCTCGACATGCTCGATTGGGACGCCAACGTCGATCCCGAATTCGCCAAACACAGGCTCTTCGAACCGTCTCCGGTCGGGCCGGCCGATGCCATGGCGGATGCCGGCTTCTGCGAAAAGTGGATTGTCTACTCCACGCCCCACTATTCCGCCAAGGAACTCACCGTGTTCCCGGGCCGCACCGTCGTGATCAAAGATGCAGCCGCGTACGGCCTCATCTTCACCTCGGGCTTCGGCACCTTCGGCAAGCATCAGGTGGAGACACCCTCGCTCATTCGGTACGGCCAGATGACCAGCGACGAACTCTTCGTCAGCGCTGCCGCGGCTTCCGAAGGTGTCCGCGTCACCAACCAGAGTGCCACGGAAAATCTCGTGCTCCTGAAGCACTTCGGCCCCGGCAACCCCGACGCTCCCACCCAGAAACGTTCATGAAACGGATCCTGCTCTGCATGGCGGCGGCGTTCACCGCCGCCTGCAGCAACGCGCCCAAACCGGTGGAGCCTGCGAAGAAAGCCGCCGAAGTCACCAAGCCAGTCGAGTATTTTCACGTGGATGCCGCCACAGCCGGCAGCATCTCCGGCGTCATTCAATTCGCCGGACCGAAGGCTGCGCGGAAAGTGATCTCCATGGACGCGGAAGCCGGTTGCCAGCAGGCCAACGCCGGCAAACCGGTTTATGAAGATGTGGTGCTCACGGGCAAAAAGGGCGGCCTCGCCAACGCGTTCGTGTACATTCAGTCCGGGTTGGAAGATAAGACCTTCGAACCCGCTCAGGAAGCCGTGGTCTTGGATCAGCAGGACTGCATGTTCGTGCCGCGCGTGGTGGGCATTCGCTCCGGCCAGACGCTCGATCTCAAGAACGGCGATTCCATCGCCCACAACATCCACCCGATGCCCAAGAGCAATCGCGAGTGGAACCAGGAGCAGCCTCCCCATGCGCCCGATGTGCAGCATCGCTTCGCGCGCCCCGAAATCATGATCCCCGTGAAATGTAACATCCACGCGTGGATGCACTCGTACATCGGCGTGGTCGGCCACCCCTATTTTGCGGTCACCGGCAGCGATGGCTCCTTCCAATGGAAGAACGTGCCGCCCGGCGATTACACCCTCGCCGTCTGGCACGAAACCCTCGGCAGGCAGACACAGCAGGTTCACGTTGCGGCATCCGCCAGTGCGGCGGTAAACTTCAGCTATCGCTGAGGCCTGCCCACCATGAACAAGATCGCTACCTTCGTACTTCCCGCCGCACTCGCCCTGCTCTCCGCCTGCGCCCCCAGCGGCCCCGGATATCGCGTCTACATCAGCAACGAGGCCTCGGGAGATATCACCGTCATCGACCCCGGCAAGATGGAAGCCCTATCCACCATCGCCATCGGCAAACGCGCTCGAGGCCTCCATGCCAGCGCCGATGGCAAGTTGATCTACGTCGCTTTGAGCGGTTCGCCCTTCGCGCCCCCGGGCGTGGATGAGAGCACGCTGCCGCCCCCCGATAAGAGCGCCGATGGGATCGGCATCTTCGATATCGCGCAGAATAAATTGCTCCGCAAAGTTCCCGGCGGCAGCGACCCCGAACAGTTCGCTGTCGGCCGCGACGGGCTGCTCTACGTTTCTAACGAGGATGCCGCGGGCCTCAGCTTCGTCGATCCGCAAAAGGGAACCGTGCTCTCCACTGTCTCCACCGGCGAGGAGCCGGAAGGCGTCACCCTGACGCCCGATGCGAGATTTGTCTACGTCACCAGTGAAGATAAGGGAACCGTCGCAGTAGTGGATACGGCCACCAGACAAGCGGTCAAGACCATCAAAGTCGGTCGCCGTCCCCGCGGCAT
>CAIRBY010000182.1 GCA_903876865.1 uncultured Acidobacteriia bacterium | reverse complement strand
CGGCGCAGCGCTACGCCACCGCCGCCGCATTCGGCGCGGACCTGGAAGCCTTCCGCGAGGGCGCCCCGATCAATACCAACGGCGAAGATCGCGATGCCACCCGGCGCACCGTGCGGCCCCTCGATCCCGCACCGAGTGAAGAGACGCGCCGTACCGCGCGCACCTCCGAACCCGGCGGCGAGACGCTTCGCGGCGAACCCGGCGACGAGACGCGCCGCGGCGAACCCGGCGACGAGACGCGCCGCAGCGAACGCCCGGCAACCCCGCCGCTGAAGCCGTCCGCCCGTCCCAGTGGCGTTCGTACCAGCATGCGCATCCTAGCCGTGTGTGCGATTGCCAGCTTCCTCTATGGCGCCTGGGTTGTGGGCTCGGACTACCTGATGTATCAGCACGGGCAACAACTCTCGCGCGAGATCGAATCGGAGCAGGTGACCGACCTGGATCAGATCTGGACAAAATGGACGGAACTTTCCAAGCCCAACCCCTCGTCTCTCTTCTTGCATGGACCGCGCAAGGTGGTGAAGCAGAAACTCCTCGCGGCCGCGGATCACGTGATCGATACCTACCGCACCAACGACTCGCAGCCCATCTACGAAAAGGATTGGGAGCGCGCCCGCACCATGGCCTCGCGCGCCCTTGCCGTGGATCCGGACGATACTTCGCGCGGCAAGGTGCGCGTCTCCGAAGGCCACCTTGCCCGCATCAATGGCACCAGCCATCGCAGTCCGCAGGAACTGAACCTGGCCGTGGAGAAGTTCGAGGAGGCAGAGAAACTGCTGCCCCGCTCGCCCGATCCGGAACTGGGCCTGGCGCGCGTGTATGTCTACGGCCTGAAGGATATCGATAAGGGGTACGCCGCGCTGCAAAAAGCGCAGCAGCACGGGTATGTGTTGGGCAATCGCGACAAGTCGCTGCTGGCCGATGGTTACCGCGACCGCGCCGACCGCCTCTGGTGGGATTCGCGCAACGTCCGCGGCCTGCCGCCGGAGAAGGATCAGATCCAGCGTGCGGCCGATGATTACAAACGCTCCGAAGAGTTGTACCAGGGCATTTCGCCGTGGGGCAAGGCGATCTTCAATATCGCGCGCGTCCGCCTCAGTCTGGAGAGCGTGAACACCCGCCTGCGCGAGTTGGGCGCCGACCCTCGCTGATATGGCGGTCACTCGCAGCAACTCGGCGGAACGCGCGCAGACGCGCCGTGCCTCGCCGCGCCCCTCGTGGCGCTCCCGCGAATTCCTCTTCACCCTGGCCGCGAGCCTGCTCGTGGCCGCTGGACTCTACCAGGTCCACCGCGCAAAGAGCGAAGGGCTTGCCGCGATCGATACCGGCCTCAGTGCGCGGCGCCTGCTCAACCTGAACGAACTCGGCGGGCGCGAGGAGTTGCTGCCCGCGCTGGCGCCGCTCTTCCCCAAGCCGCAGGCGCGAGACACGGCCGCCCGCGAGATCTATTACCTCACCGGCACGCTGGCCAATGTGGGCGGCATTGCCCACAAGAAATTGCTCACCAACGAGCAGTTTCGCCAGTTGAAGCCGCTGTTGGTGGTGCGCCGCCCGGCCCAGTTTCAACGCGCGTTTTATCTGTGGTG
>CAIRBY010000181.1 GCA_903876865.1 uncultured Acidobacteriia bacterium | reverse complement strand
GTGATTTGTGGCTTTTGGGGATCGGAGGCAGACGCCCCCTGTCAGAAATGCGGGATGGAGTGTTTTTTGTCGAGGTGTCCCGGCACCTCGTATTGGGTACTGGCCCGATTATGTCAGGAAACGTAATCGCCAGTCAATGTTTTTTTGGGTGGGATGGTGGGCTTGACAGAACTCGAATCTGTGACCTCCTGCGTGTCAAGCAGGCGCTCTAACCAACTGAGCTACAAGCCCGTTTTTCTTCATCGTACCAGACGCTCAGGCCATTTGGCTAGGACTGATAAGACAGGCTGAAAAAACTGCGGCGAAAATCGAAAGAAGCAGTCCGTCTTCGTTGCTGCGGAGCGGCCGGTCAGGGAGTTAGACTGCGCGGAGCGGGGCGCGGCTCGATGGCGTGTCGCCCAGGAGCCCGGTAGCGAACCGGGAGACGGACCGCAATTGCAGATCGGTCATGCCCGTCCACAAAACGCAGGTCTCGCCATCCCACAACATCAGCACCGAACCAGCTTTTGGCTTGCCACACGTCCGGTTCGACGTCAACCGATCCGGGAGCCCGGCAACCTCGCCATCCGGCCAGAACGTTAGCTGCGCGAAGTGGGAGACGGAACTGACAATCTGCTGCATGTCCAGAATGGCGCCCTTGCCGTTCCCCGTTTGCAGCATGATCTCTCCCGCCGCCTTCTCCACGAAGCGGAAATAAATGTATGGTCTCCGAGGTAGTCTCATTTCTAGAACCCACCGTAGCACGACCCGCCACAGCGCCCCGGGTGGCGCGTGGAGCGTTTTGAATCTCGGGTTGGCCGCGCACCACGCGCCGACCGCCCCCGACACCGCAGGCAACTCCGGTTGGCCCGTGTTGCGTTCACACCGCCCGGTGGCCCCGTACCGCCAAGCTGGCGGCTCGGGCACCACGTGCGCGCCCCCAGCGGCCACCGGCGCGGCATTTTTCCTTCACTCTAATAGGGAGTGGAAAAAACTTGTCCTTTCACCATGCTACAGGGTGGGGACAGGACAAACCAAGAACATCCCGCCATGATACCCAGACTCCCAAACGTGTGTAATCACATGGGTTATCGTGGCACGATCTGGAGTCCATGATCCCGTGGTAGGATCGGACTGAAAACCAGTTTTGGACTCCAGGTGGACTCCAGGAGTGGGGATAATCGTAGTTAAGTCATAGAAAGCAAAACACTTGGTGGGTGTCGGCCTCTTGCTTGACACGGTAGAGGTCTGCAGTTCGAGTCTGCACAGGCCCACCATTCAAATTCAGGCTCTACGCCAATAACGGGGGACCCACCCCGAAATTAAGAACATAGCACCGGCTCGTAAATCACTTGAGCGGCGCGTCTAACACCTGGCGCACCTTGGCGGCGAGAGTGTCGGGGCGGAACGGCTTGGCGACGAAGGATGTGGCGGGATCGAGCACACCGTGATTGCCGATCACATCTTCCGCGTAGCCTGAGATGAAGATCACTTTCAGGTTGGGGAGTAAGGCGCCCAGTTTATCCGACAACACCTTACCGTTGATGCCGGGCAACACGACATCTGCTATCAGTACATCGATCGGTCCGGTATGGCCTTCGGCAAGCGCGAGCGCATCTTCGGAGCAGGATGCTTCGAGGACACGGTAGCCGAACTTCTCCAGCACCGCCTTGCCGAAAGACCGGACGGCATTTTGATCTTCCACCAGGAGAATGGTTTCGGTACCGATCCTCAGATCACTCGGGAGGACCTTGCCCGGCGACGGCAAGGCGTCTGGTTTGGCCGGAAAGTAGAGTTTGAAGGTCGACCCAAGACCCGGCTCACTGGATACTTCAATCCAACCGCTGCTTTGGCGGACGATTCCGAAGACCATAGACAATCCGAGGCCAGTTCCTTTACCGGACGCCTTGGTGGTGAAGAAGGGCTCGAAGATCTGCCTCCGTGTAGCCTCGTCCATGCCACATCCGGTATCTGTGATCGACATCGCAACGTAGGGTCCGGCGGTGGCTTCCTGGTCAATGGCCACGGCGCCCTGCTCATCCAGAACCACATTCGCAGTTCGAATCTCAACGGTTCCGCCTTGAGACATGGCGTCACGTGCGTTGACCAGGATGTTCATCACCACCTGATGGATCTGATTCGGGTCCACCAGCACAAGGTCCAAGGATGGATCCAGGCGGGTATTGAGTGCGACGTCCTCGCCAATCAACCGCTGCAGCATGGGAACAGACTCGAGAAGGGTCATGTTTAGATCAATCAATCTTGGTTCGATGATCTGTTTGCGACTGAACGCCAGGAGTTGCGTGGTCAGTCTGGCTGCACGCTCCCCGGCCTTGCCAATCTCCTCCGCGTAATGGCGCAGAGGATCGGAGGCTCGGAGTCCCTCCACCAGAAGTTCACCGTAGCCATTGATGATGGTGAGGAGGTTATTAAAGTCGTGCGCGACTCCACCCGCCAGCCTGCCGACCGACTCCATCTTCTGTGCCTGGAGCAACTGCCCGGTAAGTTTCGCCCGCTCCTGTTCGGCCAGCTTGCTTTCGGTAATATCTTCGACAATCGCAATATGGTCGGCAGGGACGGAACCGCCCTGGAGTAGTTTTGAGACCCAGATCCGCACCCACCGCTCGGAACCATCGGGGCGAAGGTAACGCTTCTCCATGGTAAATTCCCGGATCTCACCGGAGTTGAGGCGCCGCGCGTTTTCCAGGTCGGCCTGTAGATCATCAGGGTGGGTGATAGTCCTGAAGTCGAGTTGGGAGAGGCGCTCGGCGCTGAAGCCCAGGAGTTCACTGTACTTTCGATTGACTTGCCGGAAGCGACCGGTCTGAAAATCCACCAGCGCTACTCCAACCGCTGCCTGGGTCCAGATCGTACGGAAGAACTCTTCGCTCCGCCTCAGTTCCTGCTCGGCTCCTTTTCGTTCGGTGATGTCCCGCTGAAAACAGACGAATCTACCGCCATTGGTGTCGCGATATTGGACGCTGACCTCGATGTCAAACACAGTCCCATCCTTCCGGCGTTGCCGGGACTCGAAACGATCCGACCCGTGCGTCACGATCCTCCGGATGTGATCGGCAGTGTCGCTGCTTGATTCGTTCACGTCCAGGTCGGTGATGCGGAGGGTCACCATTTCCTCGGCGGTATAACCGGTCATCCGGCAGTAGGCGTCGTTCACCTCCAGCACACGGCCCTCCATGTCCGTTACCACGAAACCATCCATGGCAGTCTGGAGGATGATCCGGTGCTGTTCTTCACTCAGCAACAGAGCCGTTTCGGTGCGTTTGGAATCGGTGATATCGGCGAAGTGGGTGACGAAACCGGCTTGTGAATCCGGCATGACGGTTACGCGATAGAGGCGTTGCCACGGCTCGTAATAGTTCTCAAAGGTGAGGGTGGTGTTCTGTGCCTTCACTTCCCGGTAGCCCTGTTCGAGCGCAGTGCCGGCGGCTTCGGGATGAACTTCCCAGGGCATCTTACCGAGCAGGTCCGCGGCGCTCATGCCCATCATGCTCGCCGCCATTTTGTTGACGAACGTGAATCGAAACTCGGAGTCCAAACGCAGGAAGGGCTGCTGCACGCAGTCCAGGATGATTGCCTCGTCACTCATCGCCGCCATACCGGTTGCTGCGGACTGGATGGTGGAGCGTGGTTGGAGGGTCCATAAGGCATGGGTGGCTGCGCCGGAAGCATCGGTGATGGGAGAGATCGACTGTTCGACGGCGCAGACTTCGCCGTTCTTTCGTACTCCGAAGGATTGGCCCCTCCACGGCTCCGACGACGAGAGGACACGCAGCATCGGGTCGAGGGAGAGCGGAGCGGCTATGCCTCCCACGTGCTGGCCGATGAGTTCGTCGAGGGAGTAGCCGAGCAGAGTAGTGAGCGAGGCGTTCGCCCAACGGACAAGGCCTCCGCGATCCGTAATCATCGCCGCCAGGGGCAGGGACCCTAGGGTTGGGAGCAGAACTTCCACGTCTGAAGGGAGATTGGTTTGCAGCACAGGGTTTGCCCTATCGACAATCCTATACCCATGCGGCGCCCGATGGATCGGAGGCCTTGCTTGAGGCGACTGGACGTACTGATGCCACCCCCTTTGGCGGGGTGGATCGGGGTTCCGGCGGTGGTCCAGCCTGCGCTGACTGCCCAGGGCCATTTCAGTCTATTTGGATATTTCTCACCGTGGCTTGGTTGAGGGAAAGGCGCTGGCCCCTTTTGATAGGAGAAACCCATCCGAACGGCGGCGGTGTGCAAAGCAGGGAAGGTTGGCGCGCGCCCATTGGAGCGATGGAACTTGGCCACGGTGAGGGATCGTGCAGGGGCGAGGGCCAGCTTTTGCGGCTATCCCCTACCCACTCACTAAGTACTTTCCCGATACCAAAACAGGACGCCCAGGACTTTAATTGACGCCATTTCCAGTTCAAGATCAGACTGGGAGTCCGATAAGAGCGGTATGCGCAGAACAGCACTGGCTTCAGCCTGCACCTGCCTGATGGCGGCTGCGGCGAGCGGCGGAACGCTACCGGTGGTGCAATACACGCCCGCGGAGCAACGCTGCGCGGCGGAAATCACGGCGCTGCGCGGTGTATGGCGCGGTGATTGGCGGAGCCCGCAGACGTTCATCCCCGCCTATGCGGACCTGCAACTGGTGATCTACCTTAGCGGGCTCGCTGGGCCTGAAGCGGGCCTGGCCGTGGTTCCGATCTATGCGGTGGAGCCGTTGATTTTCCGAAGCGCGCGGATCGTGTTCGTTTCGACAGGCTTGGTGTTGCAGGCGACGAGCGAACAGCAGTTGATCCACGCGATCCGCGACGCGCCACTACAGATTACATCCGGCGCACTGCCGCACTGCGGCGTGATGCCGCTACCTGCCGCGAGGGATTTGGAAGCGGTGCAGCGCAAACTCGCGGCCCAGTTGGCGCAGTATCAGGACCTCGGAGTGCGCACGCTGCGCCGCCGCGACGCAAGCAGGCATTAACTAGTCTTGCGGCGCGCCAGCAGCCACTCCATCCACTCATCGAATCCCTCGCCGTTGATGGCGGAGACGCGCACCACGTCGATTTCGGGATGAATGGTGCGGGCATTGCGGATGGCGAGTTCGGGATCGAAGGGGACATACGGTAGCAGGTCGCACTTGCTGAGCAGCATGAGGGCACTGCGGAAGAAGATCCCCGGATATTTGAGCGGCTTCTCTTCACCTTCGGTGACGCTCAGGACCACAATCTTGGCGGCTTCGCCCAGATCGTAACTGGTGGGACAGACCAGGTTGCCGACGTTTTCGATGAGGAGCAGATCGATCTGGTCGAGGTCCCAGCCATCCATGGCGCGCAGGACCATGCGGGCGTCCAGGTGACAGGCTCCGGCGGTGGTGATCTGGCGGGCTTCGAAGCCGTAGCGGGAGAGGCGCTGGGCATCGGCATCGGTCTGGATATCGCCGGTGAGGACGGCTACGCGCAGAGGCGTGTCGCGGAGGCGGGCGAGCGTCCGCTCCAGAATGGCGGTCTTCCCGCTGCCCGGCGAGCCGATCAGATTCACGGAGAGGATGCCGCGCGCGGCCAGCATGGCGCGCAATTCGGCGGCTACCTTGGCATTCTCCTGCAGTACCGCTTGGCCGATATCAATCCGCACCGTCGGGTTCCTCCAACTCCACAAAGCTAATGTCCAACTGATCGCGGTCGCCGGCTTCGATGGTGAGGGCCACGCCGCCGCCGACCGCCTCAAAGCAGAAACTGAGCGACGCGGAATCGATTCCGGCCATGGGTCCGATGCGCAGGCCGACGCGGGTTGGCCGGGAGCCGGGATAGCGCGCGGATTCGCGGCGGACGGCCTCCAGAACGCTTTCGGCAATGCCCAGTTCGTGCATGTCAGCAGACTCTCATCAACAGATCCTCGGCAACTGGTCGCCGGCCAGCATCATGACGACGCGTCGGGTGCCGAAGGCGGTGCGCTGCAGCACGAGGCCGGGTTCAGTGGAGGTCACGGTGCCGACGATGGCCGCGCCGCGGCCGAGAGGGTGGGCGCGCATGGCGGCGAGCACGGCGTCAGCGTGTTCGGGCGGCAGGATCGCGACCATCTTGCCCTCATTGGCCACGTAGAGCGGGTCCAGCCCCAGCAGTTCGCAGACACCGCGAACATCTTCCCGTACCGGGACGGAGGTCTCTTGAATGGTGATTCCGACGCGGGATTGCGCGGCGATTTCATTCAGCGTACTGGCCAGGCCGCCGCGGGTGGGATCGCGCATGCAGCGAATCTCCGTCGTTACGGCCAGAATTGCGGAGACCAGCGAGTGCAGGGGCGCGGAGTCGCTTTCGATCGTGCTTTCGAGCGAGAGGCCCTCGCGCCGGGCGAGAATGGCGATGCCATGATCGCCGAGCGAGCCGCTGAGAATGACCGCGTCGCCGGGACGCGCATTGGCGGCCGAGAGATTCAGTCCGGGCGGGACGAGGCCGATCCCGGAGGTATTGAGGAAGATGCCGTCTCCGGAACCCTTCTCCACGACTTTGGTATCGCCGGTGACCACGGAGACGCCACAGGCGCTGGCGGCGGCGCCGATGGATTGGGCGATGTGACGCAAGTCCTCGATGGGGAAGCCCTCTTCCAGAATCATGGCGACGCTCAAGGCAAGGGGCTGCGCGCCGCCCATAGCCAGATCGTTGACAGTGCCGTGTACGGCGAGGCTACCGATATCGCCGCCGGGAAAGAAGAGCGGCTTGACGACGAAAGAATCGGTGGTGAAGGCGACGCTCGCGCCATTGATCTGGAGGGTGGCCTGATCTTCCATGCGCGCGAGCAGCGGATTGGTGTAGGCGGGCATCACGATATCGCGCAGCAGCGCGGCGCTGAGCGTGCCGCCGCTGCCGTGGCCCAACAGGACGCGGTCGGAGCCCTGGATGGGGAGCGGGCAGGTGAACTTCATGCGCCTTGCCCCCGGAACTGATACCAGGCGGCGCAGGCGCCCTCGCTAGAGACCATGGGCGCACCGAGCGGCGACTCGGGGGTGCAGCGGCCACCGAACGCGGGGCACTGGTTGGGCTTCATGCGCCCCTGCAACACGAGCGCGCTCATGCACTCGGCCGGTTCCGGCACATCGCGGTCTTCCACGCCGAAGCGGCGGGCGGCGTCCCACGCGGCGAACTCTTCACTGATGACGAAACCGCTCTGCGGGATGGTGCCGATCCCGCGCCACTTGCGATCGGCGATCTCGAACACTTCGCCCATCACCTTTTTCGCCGCCGCATTTCCGGTGGACGAGAGGCAGCGGCCGTATTGATTCTCCACCTGCGCGCGGCCTTCTTCCAACTGGCAGACGAGCATCATGGTGGCTTCGAGCAGATCGAGAGGCTCGAAGCCTCCGGCCACGATGGGCACGCGAAACTCGCGGCTGAGTTCTTCGTACTCGCTCAGCCCCATGATGGTACAGACATGGCCGGGCGCGATCAGGCCGTTGACGCGGTTGCCGGGCGAACCCAGGATGAGGCGCACGGCGGGGGGCACCCGTACATGAGAGCCGAGCATCGAGAAGTTGTGCAACGCTTCGCGGCGGGCCAGCCACACTGCCATGGCGTTGGCGGGCGCGGTGGTCTCAAAGCCAATACCGAAGAACACGACCTCCCGGGTGGGATTCTGGCGCGCGAGTTGGAGCGCGTCGGTGGGCGAATAGACGATGCGCACGTCCGCTCCGGCGGCGCGCGCGCGAAACAGATCAGACCGCGAGCCGGGGACGCGCATCATATCGCCATAGCAGGCCAGGATGACTTCGGGGCGGGCGGCAATCTCAATCGCGGAATCGATGACTTCGAGGGGAGTGACGCAGACCGGGCAGCCGGGACCGTGCACGAATTCGATGGCGGGGGGCAGCATCTCCGGCAGGCCATAGCGCAGGATGGTGTGGGTCTGACCGCCGCAGATTTCCATCAGGACCCAAGGCCGTGTGGTGCGGGCGTGGATGGCGGCGGCGACCTGACGGGCGCGCTGGGCGTCGCGATACTCGTCGATGTATTTCATGCGGGCTCTTCCCCGCGCGCGGGCGAGGCAGCGTGATGTGCGGGTGGCATCAGTTCCGGTATCGCCTTACGCATAGGCCGGGTACTCGCTTTCGTGGTGAAGTGTAGCACGGCACGTGCCATTGGAACGGGATGAGGGCAGCGTGGAGGCGCATGAGGTTGAGTCACGCCTGCCGGGCGATCCGGTCGGCGGGTTTGGGTGATTACACCCAGAGAGAGCGCGCGCGAAACTCAGCGATCCCACTCCCGCGCCGCAACGGCGGAGCGGAGGCGGTCGCGGTCGGGTCCGAAGAAGATGCCGTGCCAGGGACAGGTGAGGGGAGTCTTGCCCTCGAAGGCGATGCCGGTGGGAGCGATGAGGCGGGTGACCATCCGGGTCTCGGCAAGGCGCACCAGATTGGCGTGGGGATAGGCGCCGGCGGAGGATTCTGCGATCGCCACCCAACCGGCGCCGGGTTGCTGCACCAACAACGGGAGCGGGAAGACGGCGTGGGTATCGAGCCTGGAGAGCCGCGCGTCGGGCAGCCCGGCACTGCGGACAACGGCGCCATCGCCCGCGAATTCGAATTCGGTGAACTCTTCCTCGATGAGGATTTTGGTGAGTGGCGTGGAATCGGGAATCAGGTAACGGAAGGCCACGCCATCATTCCAGACCCGCACTTCCACATCGATGCGGCGGCCGAGAGAGCCGTTCTGCATATATTCGGCAATGAGTGAGTTGTAACTGCCGGACTTGGGCACGGGGTGAGAGCCGGTGAGTCCGACGTTGAAGCCAAGCACGGGTTCCTGATCGTGAATATCCAGCCCCATGAAGGAAGTGCGGATGAGAGGTTGGCCGCGCAACCAGACCTGATAGCCGAGGCGCGCGAGCGCACCCGGTTCGGGCTGCGTGACCATGATACGGAATTCGAGGGAACCATCCGGCGAGAGCACCCGGCGTTCATCCTGGGCGAGAGCGCATCGCAGGAGGAACGGCAGAAGAGAGAACAGCAGGAGACGTGAACGCATAGGGAACCGGGGACCGGCTGAGCAGCACAGCCAGCCCCCGAGGGTTATCTTACGCCCAGCTGAAGCCGGACTTGGAGAGCGGCAGAGCGCGCAGGCGTTTACCGCAGGCGCTGAAGATCGCGTTGGCGACGGCGGGCAACACGGGCGGCAGCGCCGGTTCGCCGAGTCCGGTCGGGTTGTAGGTGGACTTGAGGTAGTGAACCTCAATCGCGGGAGGAGCCTGGGTGAGGCGGACCATGCCGTGCTGGTGATAATTGGACTGCACGACGCGGCCCTTTTCGAGGGTGATCTCCTGCGACATCAATTCGCTGAGACCATCGATGATGCCGCCCTGCACGATGTTATCCGCCGCGCTGGGATTGACGATCTGGCTGCCGACATCCGCCGCGACCCAGATCTTGTTGATCTTGACCTTGTTGGCGGCATCGACTTTGACCTCGGCAACTTCGGCGAAGTAGCCCTGGTGGCTGAAGTGGAAGGCCACGCCCATCGCGGTGCCCTTGGGCAGGGTTCGCTTACCCCAGCCGGATTTCTCGGCAACCAGTTGGAGCACGCCCTTCATGCGCTCGGGATTGATACCGGGGGGAGTGAAGCCGCCGCGTCCGCCGCCCGCCGCGGCAGCACCAGCAGGAGGAGCAGGGACGGGAGCAGCGGAATCTAGCATTTCCATGCGGAACTGGACCGGGTCTTTCTTGGCCGCGTGCGCCAATTCATCGATGAAGGATTGGATCACGAAGGCGAAGGCGTTGCTCGATGGAGCGCGCAGGGCGCCGGTGCGGATGCCGAGTTTCTGCACCGAGGCGTTGAGCTTGTAGTTCGGCACAAAGCGCTGCGGGAATTCGGTGGGTCCCATGGCGCCGGAACTGACGAAGCGCTCGCCATCGCCATAGCTGATGAAGTGATTCTGCCAGGCCACCAATTTGCCGGAGGCATCGAGGCCTGCCTTGAGGAACTGCCAGCCGCCGGGACGATAGTAATCGTGCGCCATATCGTCTTCGCGGGACCAGAGCAGTTTCACGGGCACGCCGACTTCCTTGGCGATGTAAGCCGCTTCGACCATGTAATCGTTATTCAGGCGCCGGCCGAAACCGCCGCCTGCGCGGACCTGGTGCAGGGTGACATCCTGTTCGGTGATGCCGAGGGTTTGGGCCACCATGCGGCGTCCGCCGCTCGGAGTCTGGCTGTTGGCCCAGATTTCGATTTTGCCGCCCTTCCAGTGGGCCGTGGCGCCCTGCGGTTCGAGTGGCGCGTGGGAGATGAAGGGATAGGAGTAGTTCGCTTCGAGCACCTTGGCTGCGCCCTTGAAGGCGCCATCCACATCGCCATCGGCGCGGATCACGCGTTGCGGCGTGCCCTTGGCCATCTCTTCGGCCTTCTGGGCAAAGGCTGCGCTGCTTTGATCGGCGCGCGGGCCTTCGTTCCAGACCACCTTCAACTTCTTGCGCGCGGATTGAGCGTACCACCAGCTATCGGCAACGATGGCGATGCCGTTTTCCAGGCCCGGTTCACCGGGCAGCACGGCTTCGGTGACATCCGGCCGCTCGACGATGAAGGCATGCTTCACGCCGGGCAGTTTCTTGATCTCATCCAGATTGGCGCTGGTCACTTTGCCGCCGAAGACGCCGCACTTTTCAAATACCGCGCAGAGCATGCCCGGCACTTTGACATCGATGGCGTAGAGCGGCTTGCCGGTGACGATGTTCTTCACGTCGGTGCCGGTCTGTGTGTGGCCGATGATCTTGTAGTCCTTCGGCTCTTTCAGCTTCAGGCCGGCGAGGTCCGGAACGGGCATGGTGGCGGCCTTCGTAGCCAGTTCGCCATAGCCGAGGGAGCGGTTGGAACCGGCGTGGAGCACGCGTCCGGAGGCGGTGGTGCACTCGGCAGCGGGAACGTTCCACGTCTGCGCCGCGGCGGCAATGAAGAGAGCGCGGCCGGCTGCGCCCACCTGGCGCATGGGGGTCCAGTTATTGGGGGTTCCGGTGCTGCCACCGGCGTTTTGGCCGGAGTATTTCGTATCGTCGAAATCGGCCTGTTCGATTTTGACGTTCTTCCAGTTGACGTCGAGTTCTTCGGCGATCAGCATGGGCAGCATGGTGCGAATGCCCTGGCCGGTCTCGGGATTCTTGGCCGTGATGGTAACCGTGCCATCGGCGGCAACTTTGATGTAGTGATTCGGATTGGGGGGCGGTGCGCCCGCACCGCCGCGGCCTTGGGCCTGGGCCTGGTTCGGGGCTCCCCAACTCAGCAACAGGCCACCGCCGGCGAGGGCGCTGACTTTCAGGAAAGAGCGGCGTTCCATAATCTTCTTCTCCGAAGGATTCATCTCAGGCCTCCTCACTCTTGATTCCCGCCCGGCGTGCTCTTGCCGGCGTGGCTGGCGGCCAGTTCGCTGGCCTTGTGGACGGCTTGGCGGATGCGGACGTAGGTCCCGCAGCGGCACAGAACGCCATTCATCGCAGAATCGATATCTTTGTCGGTGGGGTGCGGAGTCTTCGCCAGCAACGCGGCGGCGGCCATGATCTGCCCGCTCTGGCAGTAGCCGCACTGGGGCACGTCCACATCCTGCCACGCGATTTGCAGGGGATGGGTGCCGTCCGCGGAGAGCCCTTCAAGCGTGACCACCGGCTTCTCGCCCACGGCGGAAAGCGGAATCTGGCACGAGCGCACGGGAACGCCACCAAGGTGCACGGTGCAGGCGCCGCACTGGCCGATACCGCATCCGTATTTCGTACCGGAAAGATTGAGAATGTCTCGAATGACCCACAATAGGGGCATGTCACCTGGCGCATCGACACTCGTCGCGCGCCCGTTTACATTGATCTTAAAAGCCATGATTCGCCTCCAGACGTTTCATCTAGCTTAAACCATCCGGGCGCGCCGTGGAGCGCGAAGTGGCGGTACCAGCGGCGAATGCTCCGCATCGGCTACCTTTAAAGTATCGATGTCATCCCAACCCGACCATTCCTTTGGATTCGCCACCCGCGCCCTGCATGCCGGCCAGCAACCGGATTCCGAAACCGGCGCGCGCGCCGTACCGATTTTCCAGACCACGAGCTACGTGTTCGAAGACACGGCGCATGCGGCGGCCCTATTTAATTTGCAGCGGCTGGGAAACATCTATACGCGCATCATGAATCCGACCACCGCTGTATTTGAAGAACGCATGGCGTCCCTGGAACGGGGCGTGGGCGCACTCGCGGTGGGCAGCGGACAGGCGGCGCAATTCATCGCCCTCACCAGCCTGCTGGAAGCGGGCGATGAACTGGTCTCCGCCAAGACCATCTACGGCGGCACCTACACCCAGTTCGATGTGACGTTCCGCCGCCTCGGCATTCAGACCACGTTCGCCGATACGGACGATCTGGATAGCTTTCAACGCGCCATCACGCCGCGCACCCGCGCGATCTACGCGGAGACGATCGGCAACCCGCGCATGAACGTGCTGGATATCGCGGCGCTGGCCGAACTGGCGCACGCCAACAATCTGCCGCTGATTGTGGACAACACGTTCGCCTCTCCGTATCTGTGCCGCCCGATCGAACACGGCGCGGATATCGTGGTGCACTCTGCCACGAAATTCATCGGCGGCCATGGCACATCAATCGGCGGCGTGATCGTGGATAGCGGACGCTTCCCGTGGCATCGCGGGCGCTTTCCGCAACTGCTGGAACCGAGCAAGGGCTATCACGGAATTCGTTTTTACGAGACGTTTGGAGATTTCGCTTACATCATGAAGGCGCGCGTGGAGGGCCTGCGGGATATGGGGCCGGCGCTGAGCCCGTTCAACTCCTTCCTCTTCCTGCAGGGCCTGGAGACGCTGAAATTGCGCATGGAGTGCCACTCGCGGCAGGCGCAGCGGACGGCGGAATTCCTGGAGCAGCATGCCCGCGTGGAGTGGGTCAACTATCCGGGGCTGGCCTCGAGCCAGTATCGCTCGCTGGCAGAGCGCTACCTGCCGCGCGGCTGCGGGGGCGTGCTCACGTTCGGAATTCGCGGCGGCTTGGAGGCGGGGCGAAAATTCATTGAATCGCTGCACCTGTTTTCACACCTGGCGAACATTGGCGACGCCAAAAGCCTGGTCATCCATCCGGCATCCACCACGCATCAACAACTCTCGGTGGAGGAGCGCACGGCGGGGGGCATCCCCGATGAACTGATCCGCCTCTCGGTGGGACTGGAAGAGATCGACGACATTCTGTGGGATTTGAACCAGGCCTTGGAGGCAAGTGTATGAGCAGCTGCGCGATCGGATTCGGAGAGCGGTTCGAAGATGGCGTGGGCGGCAATTCGGTTGTCAATCAGGGAGCGTTCGCGACTACGCCATACCAGCGCCTCGCGATACTGCAACGCTATCGCCGCATCGCGATGGTGGGGCTGAGCGGGAACCCATACCGCCCCAGCCATTTCGCGGCGATGTATCTGATGGCGGAGGGCTACGAGGTGATCCCGGTGAATCCGCGGGAGGCCAGCGTGCTGGGGCAGACGAGCTATGCTTCGCTCGTGGCGATTCCGGGCGGCGTGGAAGTGGTGGATATTTTCCGCGAACCGGCGGCGGTGCCGGCGATTGTGGAAGAGGCAATCGCCATCGGCGCCAAGGTGGTGTGGATGCAGCTCGGCGTGGTCAACGATGCGGCGGCGGCCACGGCACGGGCGGCGGGGTTGGAGGTCGTGATGGACCGCTGCATGAAGATCGAGCACGCGCGTTTTTTCGGCGGGCTGAACACGATCGGGATCAATACGGCGGTGATCTCGGCCCGCCGGCGCCCCCGTTCGCCGAGGTAGGGCAGGCGCTTCCGCCTGCCAACTCCCCGGGCGTAGCTGGTTGCCTGGCGGAAACGCCTGCCCTACTGCGCGTCGCGATTGGAGATGGTGACGCGGAAGAAGGGCTTCTCTTTTTCAGCGGGGTCCATCTGGTACTCCTGTGAGGTCTTGGCGGGATCGTAATCGCGCCAGAGCCACGCGAGCGATTCGGGCAGATCGAGAGACGCCTGCGCGCCGCCATGCGCGGCGGTGCCGAAACGGAAGTGGAAGTCGTACTCCTGGCGCTTGAGTGAATTCGCCATCTGAATATTCTGCATGGGCCACGAGCCGTGCTCGTTTTCCAGATCGTCCATGCCATCGCTCAGCCACACGCGGATATTGCGCTTGGCCTCTTTGCGCACCTTGAACGGATAGACGTTGCCGCCTTCCAATTTCTCCTGGGGACGCCACTGAATTGAGGTGAAACTACCCACGGCGGAGTGCACGCGGCTGAATTTTTCCGGCAGGAACCACGCCACGCTGAAGGCGCAGATGCCGCCGGACGATTCGCCCGCGATGGCGCGGCTGTACCCATCCGGGCGCAGTTTGTAGCTCTTCTCCACTTCGGGCAGCACCTCTTCCATCAGGAAGCGGGCGTAGCGATCGCTGACGGTATCGTATTCCACCGAGCGCATAGCCTTGCCTTGAGGAGATTGGCCGGGCGCGATCATCACGTGGACCATCGGAGGGAGCAACTTCTGCTGGATCAGATTCTCGGTCACGGTGAAGAGGCGCATGCGGGAGAACTCGCCGGGCAGGCCCTGCCCGTCCTGCCACACCATCAGGGGCGCAGGCACGGAGGGATCCACACCGGGCGAGGCGTACACCCAATAATCGGAGGTCATGCCGTCATAAATACGGCTGACGATGGTGCGCTTCCCGGTGACCTTGCCCTTGGGCACTCCGGGCTTCTGGTAGGAATCGGGGTTGTAGCCGACGGCATCGCCGCGGTCGCCGAGCGGCCTTCCGGCGGAGTAGTACTGGAAGGAGTGGGTGGCGCCGGTGCGCATCTTGGTGAGCAGCATCCACAGGGACGTGCCTTCGATGCGCGCCATGGGACCGGCGGGCTGATTGTCGATCGAAATGGTGACCGCTTCAGGGGCACTGGTGACGAAGAGATAGTCCTGGCCCCACACGGCATTGCCACCGCGGGCGCCGAGAGTTTTGGTGATGCGCTCTTTCAGGCCGGGCGCGTTGGGACCGCTGTGGGCCAGGGAGATCAGTTCTTCGAGGGGGAACGGCTGCGCGAGAGCGGCGGATGCGGCAAGGGCGAACACGGCGAGGATTTTCATAGAGGAAGGCCAGGACGAAGATCAGTATACCTGCTGAGAGACATCAGCCGGTCCGCGGATCTGCCTGAAGCCGCACGAAGCAGCACGTTACGATGGAGCGTATGCCAAGTAATGGGAAGGTTGCGCTGGTCACGGGCGCGGGTAGCGGGATTGGCCGGGCGGTGAGTCTGGCGCTGCAGGGCGCCGGCTACTCGGTGGTGCTGGCGGG
>CAIRBY010000180.1 GCA_903876865.1 uncultured Acidobacteriia bacterium | reverse complement strand
GGGATCGATCTGATGGCGGCGCTACTGGCGATGTAGGTAGTCACAGAGGAACACGGATCAGACAAGAACAGAGTTACTCAGCAGTCCTTTCCTCGCAGCCGCGAAGAATCGGGAGAACTCGTATTGCAGGCATTCTTGCCTGCCGTCTCGACATTCGTGTCGAGATTGCTTTTTCGGCGGCGGGGAAAGGCCGCCGAGACGAATCTCGGCGCTGCAGGCAGGAATGCCTGCGCCACGAAGAACTCGAAGCTACGCCGACCCGATCGCCACTCGATTTGCGGCTTCGCTCAGAAGTGCATTCTCCAGCGGGCAAGGAACAGTCTACGGCACCAGTTCTTGCTGCCGGAGCGGATCAGCCACACAGCGATCAACGCGACAACCAGGCAACCGAGTTGGAAGGCCGCGTCCTCAATTGATGCGGGCTTGCGGAATGGCTTGGGAACAAGCATCAGGATCACCCACCCTAGAACCGCTTTACCCGCCGCCACGCTGCCGGACCCAGCGCCGCGATGCGGGGGGGGATGGATCAGCCATAGTGCAAGCCTAGCCTAACGCCCGCTGAGTGGCACGCCTTAGCCTAGGCCCGTTGGCTAGTGGGTCATCGAGTAGATGATGTAGTTGACGCCCATGCGGATGGCGAGGTCGCTGAAGCGTTCGGGGTAGTAGGGGTCGTCGGCGTATTCCCAGGCGTCGCCGATGTCGGAGTTGTAGGAGATGGCGACCATCACGCGGCCCTTCTCATCGAAGATGCCGCGCCAGTGGGCTCCGCGGCCATCGGGGCCGCCCTTGAAGCCGTTGCGGAGGTGGGCCTGGCCGGGGACCTGGTAGCGGTCGTTGAGATCGTAGACGGTGTGAAAGATGGGGTCGCCGTCTTCGATGTCGCGGATGGGGTAATCGGGGAAGGCCTTCTTCATGCGGCTCTCGAATTCATACCATTCGGCGAGGCCGTGGAAATCGTCCGCCATGAAGAAGCCTCCGCGCAGGCAATACTCGCGGAGGAGCTGGCCTTGCGGGTCGCTGAGGCCCCACTCGCCGACCTGCACGGCGTAGAGCCAGGGCCAGTCCCAGGCGTCCTTCTCTTCGAGGTTGACGGGCTGCTCGACGCTGCGGACGTGGACGCGGGTGAGGCGGCGCACGGCCTGGGAGAAGTGGCGGTCGGCGCGGGGGTAATCCTGGGTCCAGAGGGAGATGCCCTGATGCCACTCGGCGTCACGGCCGCGGTAGCCGTTGAGGGGACCGGGAGGGAACATGAGGCGGGCGAAGACGAACTCGGTTTTTTCCTGCCAGTCCGGGGTGAGTTCGAAGTTGAGATACTCGACGCCGGGGAACTGGCGGAAGGGGCGCTGAAAGGCATAGAGCGCGCCGAGGCATAGCAAGGCGCACGTTATCACACGTACTGCTTTAGGAACAGCCATCCCAGCCATCCAAACCCAGCCCTCTACACGAGGATATCACTGAGGGCGCAGGCTTACCGTTTGCGATAGACGAGGGTCTCGGCTTCGCGCGGCGTGGGGAAGGTGTGGGAGATGTGGTCGATCCAGGAGAGGTTCTCCTCATCGGCGAGCGACCAGAGCAGGCCGAGCAGAGTGCAGCGGATGAAACAGGCGGCGGCAAAGCGCAGGACACGGTGTTTCCAGAGTTCCGGCGGGAAGCCATCGAAGGTGGTGAGGCGCAGTTGCGTGCAGTGGTTGCCGAGCGTTTCGAGGCCGGCGAGAGAGAACATGAAACCGTAGGTGAAGCCTACCAGCAGGAAAGCGCCGCCGAACATCACGAGATTGGCTTTGCTCAGGTAGAAGGCGCCGCCGAGGAGATGGAAGACGGTGAGGAATGCGGCGTAGCCCAACAGCACCATGCTCCAATCGATGGCGGAAGCGACGGCGCGGTGGAGCGTGGAAGCGACCGGGGCTTCGCAATAAATCACGGCATCGACGGTGGTGCTCAACTGGCGCGGCTTGGGCGGAGCGGGCGGCAGAAAATCGAGCCTTCCCTGCCCTTCCACGGCGGGTCTGGCACGGCGGACGGTCTGCCTGGGAGCGGCGGGCTTAGTGGAAATTTCGGCGCGCGGGCGCGGGCGGACCTCGGTGCGAGGCGGTCCGTAGGCTTCGATGGGAATGACGTTGGAGGCTTGAAAGAAGGAAGTCTGGTAGGGATGGGAGAGACCGGCGGAACTGCGCGCGGAGGCATCGGCCTCGGCCACGGCGTTGGGCCACGGCATGGGCGCGAGCTTCTGCGCCAACGCGCCGGTGATGACCGGCTGGGAGCGTTCGCTGGTGAGCGTGTCTTCGGGTTTGCGTCCGCAGCGCGTGCAGCGCCGCTCGCCATCCCCGTTCCGAGTTCCGCAGTAGCGACAGGTCATGAGAAGATCCACCAGCGTCCAGCCGACAAGCTCAATACATCAGGCGAGCAAAGTGTGATAGCTTCGTCTTTTGAGGCCTCGCCTGCAAAGCTCTCTCATAGTTAGTAACACAAAGACCAACCCTTGTCACGAAAAATCTTCGAGTATTAGGTGTGATTTGTTCCTTAGGGTGTTGTTTGGAATACTGTTAGCCGTTTCGGCATTTGCCCAGAGCAATCCCGGGGCCGTTCAGGAGCCCCCGCCTGCGGTGCCGCCGAAATCGCTCAGCCTGGGACAGTGGAACCTGAAGTTCGTGACACAGGATGTGGAAGGCCACGTGGTGAAACTGCGCGGCACGCCGGCGGAGGTAGAGAACACGCAGATGCTGTTCCGCGCCGAGCAGATCGATTTCGATCAGGACACGGGGGATGTGCGGGCGAGCGGGCACGTCTTCTTCCACGATTTCGCCAAGAACGAGCGGATTTGGGCGGACCACCTGACGTACAACACGGACGAAGAGACGGGCAAGTTCTACGACGTGATTGGGGAGACGCATCCGCGCATCGTTTCGAAGCCGGGGATGCTGACGACGGGGAATCCGTTTCATTTCGAGGGCGAGTGGGCGGAGCGGCTGGGCACGAAATACATTTTGCATGACGGCTTCGTGACCAACTGCAAGATCCCCAATCCGTGGTGGCGGCTGAAGGGCAAGAGTTTTGAAATCACGCCGGGGCAGAAGGCGGTCGCGCACAAGACGACGTTCTACGTACGCAACGTACCGATTTTCTATACGCCGTTTTTCTATCATTCGCTGGAAAAGGAGCCACGGCACAGCGGGCTGTTGCTGCCGCTCCTGGGGCACAGTTCGCGGCGCGGGTTCTACGTGCACGCGGGATACTTCTGGGCGATCAACCGCAGCTACGATCTGACGTACCGGGGGCAGTATTTCACGAGCGCGCTGGAGCATCACGTGGATTTCCGGGGCAAGCCGCGGCCGGGGACGGATTTCGACGCACTGATTTTCGGGGTGAACGATTTCGGCGCGCCCAACTCGGGGACTCCGGCGCAATCCTACAGCGGGTTGAGCCTGCTGGTGGTGGGCAAGAGCGATCTGGGCAAGGGGTGGACGGCGCGGGGGAGCGTGAATTACATTACGTCGCTGCGGTTCCGGCAGAACTGGAGCGAATCCTACAACGACATTGTGGGCACGGAAATTCACTCCGTGGGGTTCATCAATAAGAGCTGGGACACGTTCACGTTCAATGCGATCTTCGCGCGGCTGCAGAACTTTCAATCGAGCGAAGTGCCGGTGACGAACCCGGGGGACACGGCGGCGCATTACGTGGGCAACGCGGTGACGATCCGGAAACTGCCGGAGGGCGAATTCACGAGCCGGGACCGGCGCATCTGGGACAAGCTGCCGATCTACTTTTCCTTCGAATCGTCGGCGGGGCTGCTGTTCCGTTCGCAGCCGGTGTTCAACGGCGGCACGACGGCGATTGTGGACAATTTTCAGACCAGCCAGTTCATGAACCGGTCGAGCTTCGCGCCGCATGTGACCACGGCATTCCACTTCGCGGGGATTCATATCGTTCCCAGTTTCGGAATCGAAGAGACGTATTACGGCGAGGCGCAGACGCCGTACCTGGACCGGTATCACATTGTGGGCACCAACATCGTGCGGAGTACGCGCGATTTTTCGGTGGACGTGATCTTCCCTTCGCTGGCGCGGGTGTTTGAAAAGAAGACGGTGTTCGGGGATAAGTTGAAGCACGTGATCGAGCCGCGCGCGACCTACCGGTATGTGACGGGCGTGGGGGCGGATTTCAACCGCTTCATCCGCTTCGACGAGAACGATCTGTGGACCAACACGAATGAACTGATGCTCTCCGTAGCCAACCGCGTGTACGCCAAGCGCGGGGATACGGTGGACGAGATCCTGACGTGGGAGGTTTTTCAGAAGCGCTACTTCGACCCGACATTCGGCGGGGCGTTGATGACGGGGCAGCGGAACGTGATTCAATCGGCGGCGGACCTGAGCGGCTATGCGTTTCTGGTGGGACCGCGGTCGGCATCGCCGATTGTGAGCGCGCTGCGGGTGAGCCCGGTGGCGGGGCTGGGGATCCGGTGGCAGGCGGATTACGATCCGAACCGGGGCGGGCTGGTGGATACGAGCATCGCGGTGGATTACCGCTTGAAGCAGTACTTCGCTTCGGCGGGATATGACGAAGTGCACCCGAATGCCGCGCTGAGCGCGCCGGCGAGCCAGTTCCGGCTGCGGGCGGGATTCGGCGACCCGAATCACCGCGGGTTCAATGCGGGCTTGCAGGCGATTTACGATTTCCATCAGCACGCGGTGATCTACCCGATCGGGCAGGTGACGTACAACACGGATTGCTGCGGATTGAGCGTGCAGTTCCACCGCGCCAGCATCGGGGCGATTGCGAGCACGGGGAACGAGTGGCGGATCGCGTTCGG